>CAYOBG010000127.1:0-4371 GCA_964402265.1 uncultured Candidatus Nitrosotenuis sp.
ACCTGCACTGAGAAGCTTGTCTTGAGGCCGGTCTTGTCAGATAATGGTTCGGCAAAGGCCGGTGCTACCATCAATACCAGTAAGAATGCAAATAGAATTTTCAATTTATGCAGGAATTACTCTTTTGCGCAGCTCTTTGTCCTTTGATATCCTTGGGTGTGCCTTGTCTGCCAAGATTACTTCAAACCAATAATGGAATCCGTCCTTGTACAAAAAGTACGAGCCAAGCAATTTGAGATTCTTGTATCTTTCTTGGGTTCTCTTTTCTGCTACTTGCTGCATGTTTACATCCGCCTTGATTCGGGTGACACCTAGGTGCTTTGGTCTTCTTCCGGCAACTGGTCTTTGTCGTCTCATACCACCGGTTCCGACTCTGGTTCTAATCACTACTATACCCTGTTTTGCCTTGTAACCAAGTCGTCTTGCTCGCGCAATTCGGCTAGGCTTGTCTATTCGATTAAACGCTGGTTGCTTTCTCCATTCGATAGCTGTCTTTCTTATCTCTGGTGAGTTTTGTTGCCAGTGTTTTAGCCATACTTGGTCTTGCGGTGTAAGCATTAAGGCGACTGATTTTTCCCCCTTAATATCTCTAAGTTGGGTTTTATGCATAAATTAATGTCTGCGAGTGTCAGAATTCTCCTAGGTTATTTTCACCCGCAGGAACTAGAACAGTTCGATCTAAGTGTATAGCATAGGTATGATAAGCATATCTCAGTAAGGTTTGTTTGTATTTTTTAAACGACAGCCAAGTCATAACATTGAGTTCCTACCATACTACATGGTTGAAAAGCACATTAACAGACTAACTGAGGAGGAGAAAAAGCGACAAGAATCAGACGATGAATGGTCGCATATAACAGAAGGCGGACCTAAACTCGAAATAGTTGATCCCTTGGCAGTTAGCGCAAGAACCATCCGATTTGGAAAGGACCAGAACTATGCCACAACAGAAGAGGCAGTACGGGATAAATCAGAGCGATTCAAGGATGATATCTCAAACACGAATCAGTATCTCAAGTTTGTAAACGCACACCTTTCTGCAAAGAAATCAAAAATTGAAAAGCTAAAGCAAGACGAGAAAAGATTCAATGAAGAACTGGAATCATTGCAAAACTTTCAGGTAAAGCCAAGGGCGGATCTTGATAAGCTAAATTACAAAAAGATAACAGAAAAAGATACAGAATCATTGTTGACTCATTTGCAGTCAGAGCGTGAAATACTGCAGGCAAAAATTGCACACCAGCAAAGCCAGCTTGAAAAGGCACAGCAAGAACTCGAACAAAAAGACTCTCAAATTTCTGAGGTAAAATCTGAAATCGAGATGCTCAACAAGAAAAAGGCTTCAGCACCACAAACAAATCCGCTTGAAGTGATTCGGGAAGAACTCACAAGACTTGGAATCAGTGACGAATCTGCCAGAATTTTGGGTGCGGTAAACTCACTTGAGGAACTCATAAAATCAAAGGCTCAAACTTAGGAAACCTTTTTTTGTCATACCATAACCTTGAAGAAACGTGAGGGTTTCGTTTTTAATTTTATTTGTGATTGTTTGTTTTGCTGGCCTGCAAATAGCTAATGCACAGTCAGTTAGTGTGAGCACCAGCAAGACCGTCTACAACTATGGTGACTATCTTTCAGTTACAATCAATGTTTCAGAGGTTACCGGCGATAATGCGGTAATGTATATTGTTGATTTGGCAGGTGTCAAGAGCAGTCCAATACCGGTTGTAATAAAAAACCAGAACACCACAGTTACAACGCCAGTCCCGTTTAATTTTGAAATCTTTCCAGAGGGAAAGTATCAAATCCAATTAGAATATGACGGACAAAAGGCAACCTCTGCATTTTCACTAGTGGATGCAGGAAATGTGGTCATGCCGTTTGGGAGCAATGTCATAGTGGTGCAGTGGTCAAACGGCGCAATATCTGATTATTTGTTCTTCAAGTTTTTGGTAGAAAAAAGCATCATAGAGCTGCCTGAGGGGGAGAGCCTTGGCGATAAGGCACAGATTCCATTCTGGTACAGAACAAATGGAGTATGGTGGTCTGAGCAAAAAATAACAGATGAGGAATTTGTAAATGGATTGCAATACCTAGTTGATAGAAAATTCGTGGAAATCTAGTTCTTTTTTCTGCTTGCTCTGCCTATTGCCCAGAGAATCATCATTATAACAAATGCAATGATAAAGCCGCCAATTATTGCTGCAACAAACTGAGTTCCCTGTCCTGATGGAGTTGCAGGTGCTGCTGATTGATCCAATACACAAGCTCCGTCCTTTAGTATTGTACCAGGACCACATGTTTGATCCAAGACACATTCACCGTCCTTGAGAACAGTTCCAGGACCGCACTGAGATACTTCAGGTGTTTCTTCCACCGGTGCTTGCTCAACTGGTGCCTCTTCTACTGGTGTTTCCTCGACTTGTTCTAGGACACAGACTCCGTCTTGTAATATGGTACCAGGACCGCATTGGACTTCTGGGGTTTCCTCTACGGGTGCTTCCTCGACTGGTGTCTCTTCTACTGGTGCTTCCTCAACTGGGGTCTCTTCTACTGGAGTTTCTTCTGTTGTCTCACCAGTGCCAAATACGGTTCCTATAACATCAATGGAAATAGTGCTAGCTGGAACGGTAATTGTTAAAATTCTGGCAGACTCGGTTGCATCGTCAGTAAATTCGGCTTCTGTTCCGCCATCAAGCAATATGAAAAAGTCCTCGTCTGCTCCTTGGTCTGTCTTTGAATCAAAAAAGCTTCTATCTAATGTGAGTTGTAAAATCCCGTCAACATCAGTAGTGGTAACAAAGACTGATAGTGTTGCAGCATTAGTGTCTGCCTCAAAGCCATCAACGTCTAGGCCTGATGCCTCGTATGTTATTTCGTGGGTGTTGCCGTTTACATCAATTGATGCAGTGGATGCATATGCACTTGGCAAAATCAGTCCTAGTGCCAATAATGCAAAAACAAGACCTAGCTTCAACCTAGATTACGCCTCTCAAAATCTGTATTAATTGTTTATTTTTCCTCATGACACAACTCAGGCTCAATTCAATGTAGGTTTTGCCAGATTTTTGATAAATTACTGGATAATTTTATTGTGATCGAATAGTCAAAAATATCACCAGTTATCGTACTTTCTGGTAGGTTGTGGATGATCAATTAAATATCATAAAAACAGATAATGTTGTAAAAATGAAACTGGGTATTCTTCTTGTATTGTGTTCAGTATTAGTTGTTGCAAGTCATGATGCCGATGGCTTCATTGAGATCAAAAAATACAAGGTGATAAACTCTGATGACGTATGCGGTGACAAGCTTTGCTCACCACTAGATGAGCAAAAGGCAAAGAGGGGACTATCAACTAAAGACAGCAAAACTTGCAAAGGTGAATCGTGCTATGCAAATATCTCACCAAGACAGTCAAAGACTGATTCTGCGCTAAGAATAGAGTCGTTTTCCATTAATCAGCAAAACTTTCTTCTCTTTAGAGGAAACGGATGGCACAACATGCACAATGTTGAGATTAGCATATCTGGGAATTCATTTGAAACATCGGTAAGATCCCAGGCAGACGACAACGGCAATCTCTACATGCCTTGGCCTGTTCCAAAATCGATTGCAGATGGAGTGTATGATATAGTTGCAACAGACGGCATTCGGAGTATAGAAGCATCTGTTGAAATCAAGGTCGATGGAAACGTTTCAGTTAGCGAGGGCAAATCAAACAAGTGTACATCTACAAAAACACCAGTAGATTGGTCTGGATGCGATTTGTATGGCAAAGTTTTGACAAATGTGGATCTCAGAGCAGCTAAACTCAAAGGGGCAAATCTGTTTGGGGCTACCTTACAAAACAAGGACCTCACCGGTGCAGACATGACAAGTGCCAATCTGAAAAAGGCAAACTTTGATGGCGCAGTCCTAGTTGGTGCGGACCTCTCATATTCCAACATGATAGATGCCAAAGTCAGAGGGGCCGACCTAACAGATGCCAAGATGAAATCTGCCAAACTATACAGAACAGACTTTACAAGATCAAACCTATCAAATGCCGACTTGACAGGCGCGACCCTATCCTATGCCAATCTGTCATTTGCAGATTTGAATGGAGCCAATCTAAAAAACGCAGGAACATGGTCTGTCAATCTAAACCACTGCAAGAACCATCCGATTTGCCAGAAATGACATTATCATATCTTTAAAAATAGACTGTCCCGCTCAAAGTCTGCATGGAGTTTTCGCTTAGCCTTGTCTCCTCACTGATAATTTTCGTTATAGTGTATGGCCTAATTATATTCAGAAATATCAGAGGGGTCAACATTCCAATTTGGGTCAGCATGGGAATTGGTGCTGCATCTGTTCTGGCATTAGGTA
>CAYOBG010000128.1:0-4357 GCA_964402265.1 uncultured Candidatus Nitrosotenuis sp.
ATTTTTCAGATGTAGAAAAATTTCATTCATTTATTCTGTCCGGCAGAAGACAAAATAATCAAACAATGAATGCGCTAAATTCTAAAATAATCAATCACACCATATCTGAAAAAAAATCACTGCTTGGAATATGTTATGGCGCAGAAATTTTGGCATTAACTGTAGGTGGAACCATTCGAAAAATGTCCACAATACAAAAAGGAGAAAACACAGTAGAGATAACTAGAGAAAATCCTCTCTGTAATGGTGTGATACAGGCATACCAGAGCCACAGCTTTGAGATATCGCAACTAGGCAAATCTCTGATCCCTCTGGGAAAGTCAGATTCCTGCAAATATGAAATGGTACAATACCTGAACTCGAGAATATTTGGAACCCAGTTTCATCCGGAAATGACAAAGGACGGTTTATCCATAATTGAAAAATTCGCCAAACTCTGATCGGTATTAATAACAAATCATAAAAACCAAAAATTATGAGCGAGCACGAACTTTTACTTCCCCAAGTAACTGAAGAAAACATTTGCCTGCCTCTGGCAGTCAGTGCCGTATCAAAATACTGGAATGTCAATTTGCCATTGTCTGAGGCAAAAGAAATCTCAAAGAAATATCCAAACATTCGTGGAAGCATCCTAATTGAAGGAATAGATCTTGCAGAAAGACATGGATTAGGCAGCCTTATCTTGCATTCAACGTTATCCGAATTAAAAAAAATCATAGACATGGGAATCCCACCGATTGTCATTCTACCAGGACTATACGAAACGGTGCAGCACGCATCAGTACTCTCGGGCTATGATGCCCAAGAAAAAACAATCATCCATTACATTCCGCAGCAAGATCAGATTGGAGCAATACCGGAAAAACAGTTTGAAAAACTATGGGAACAAGATGGCAACCTTGCCATACTTTTAGCTCCAACCGATGTAATATCTACAATACGAGTCGAAAACAGGTCAAAGGAAAAATCAAATCGACTATGTTTTGTATCAGAAAAGCTGAACTTGCAGGGAAAAACAGATGATGCAATCAAAACACTAAAGGAAGCAATAACACTTGATGTTACCAATTCCACCGCACTATGTCTACTTGGCGGCATATACAATGAGAAAAACTCGACTGAATGTGTCCAACTATATGAAAAAAGCATAGAACGCAACAAAAAATGCTATCTGGCGTACAGGGGACTTGGAAACTATTACCTAAAGACTAAACAATATGACAAGGCAGATTCGTATTATTCGTCTGCAATTGAGATCAATTCAAGCAGGTTCGGCCCAATTTACAAAAACCGCGGCCTAGCAAAAATGTCGCAAAACAAAAACAAAGAAGCAAAGCAAGACTTTGAAAATTATCTAAAATACACTCCGCATGCAAAGGACAAGGAAAGTATCTTACAAGCAATAAAAGAAATGTGATGCGGCGTGCGGGAATTGAACCCGCGACCTTCAGCTTGGGAAGCTGACGTCCTGCCAGGCTGGACTAACGCCGCGCAGATCGGATTTTGCAAATTAGCGTTAATATAGTTTTGAGACCATAACACATTGATGAATGCTAAATGTCCGGAATGCGAAAAAATTGCAATACTTGACGATACAATGACCTCAGTCAAATGTCCGCACTGCAACTTTGAAGCAGATTATGACACATACCTGGAAATAATGAAGGACAAGGCAGTCAACATGTCAATTGACTATCTTCCAAAAAGGCCTGGACTATAATTTTTCACCAGAAAGAACCCTTGTCTGAGCAATCAAGGTGCGCGCCGCAATTACTGCAAATCATATGACACGCTTGCATGTCATCCATTTTGTTATTACACCTAGGACAAGTAATTTCTTCTTTCACTGGACTAAATTACCCGATTAAAGTTTAAATTTTTTCACATGGTTTATTAGCCACTCAAAAACTTTGAGCAATACTTGGCTAACTTTAAGCTGACCGTATCAGACAAGACAGGAAAATCAATCTCAAAGGAGATTAAAGACCGAGAGGCAAGTACGTTCATTGGTCTTCATCTTGGAGGCGAGGTAGATGCTGCAATTGCAGGACTTGCAGGTAAGCTAAAAATCACCGGTGGAAGCGACAAGTCAGGCATTCCAATGCGTGCAGACATTTATGGTTCTGCAAGAAAGCCAGTCTTAATATCAAAAGGAGTCGGCCTCAAGCGAGTCGATAAAGGACAACGAAAAAGACGACTAATCCGAGGAAATGTAATTTCAGAAGAGATCTATCAGTTGAATTGCTCTTATGATGGTGAGCTCAAAATAGAAGAAGCTCCTCCAGCAGAAAACAAGGCATAAGTTAACATATCACGATTTTTGAAGCTGTTCATTGCATTGGCGTGAAACTTTACCTGATTGGTATGTAAAAAAATATGGTTATCAACCATGTGTTAACATTGGTACTGCAGGACATGTAGATCATGGAAAAACAACACTAATTCAGGCACTCACAGGCCAGTGGACTAGTGTTCACAGCCAAGAGCTAAAGCGGGGAATCACCATACGAGTCGGTTATTCTGATGCAGCATTTTACAAGTGCAAAAACTGCGAAGTTCCGCTAGGATATTCAACTACACCAAAATGCCCAAACTGTGGCAAGGAAAGTGAGCTGTCTCGTGTAGTGAGCTTTGTGGACAGTCCGGGGCATGAAAGTCTGATGGCAAACATGCTTTCAGGTGCTGCACTAATGGATGGGGCACTACTCTTGGTTGCAGCAAATCAAAAGGTACCGCAACCGCAAACAAAAGAACACCTCCTAGCGCTGCAAATTCTAGGAATTCAGCAAATTGTAATCATACAAAATAAAGTCGATCTAATATCATACCAGGATGCAACCGCAAACTATTCCGATATTGTCAAGTTTGTCAAGGGGACAAAGGCAGCAAAATCACCAATCATTCCAATTTCCGCACAGTCAAGACTAAACATTGATGCACTAATTGGAGCAATCGAGGAAACAATTCAAACCCCAACGCGGGCAGAATCAAAAGAGCCAGTAATGCATGTTTTAAGATCATTTGATGTCAATAAACCTGGAACAAAGATCAAAGACATCAAAGGTGGAGTCATTGGCGGAAGCCTAACGCAGGGAATCTTTTCAATAGGCGATGAAATCGAAATAAAGCCGGGAATTTTCAATTCTAAAAAGAACACATACGAGCCAATCCGAACCCAGATTATATCATTAGGAACTGCTGCAGGAATTGTGGATAACGTCAAGCCTGGTGGACTAGTGGCAATTGGCACAAAACTTGATCCATCCATGACACGAAGTGACTCTTTTGTTGGCAGCGTGATTGGCAAGCCAGAAACGCTTCCACAAAACGCAGTCGATGCAAGACTTGAGGTGAGCCTCTTTGATTCTGCGGTTGGAACAATGAATGACATCAAGGTGACTCCAATTCAGGTTGGCGAATCGCTTCGACTCAACATTGGAACTGCACCTGTTTTGGCAAAGGTAAACAAGGTGAAATCAGAAAAAATCGAGGTCCAATTCAAAAGACCGGTGTGTCTTTTTGAGCAAAGCAATGTCGCACTGAGCCGTAAAATAGAAGACAGATGGAGATTAATTGGTGCAGGAATAGTTGGTTGAGGTAATATGCGACACGAGTTTTCTAATTCACTTAGCTAATCATAGAATCAAAAATTTATCCACACTTGAAACCGAAATCGGCGACATTCATTTTGTAGTGCCGGATACCGTTGTTTTTGAGCTTACCAAGCTTTCAAAACAAGAAGAAAAAACCAAAGAAGCATCTGCTACCTTACAATACATAAAAAATTTCAAAAAAATCAAGATGGGCGGAAGCTTTGCGGATGATTCCTTTGTCTCATATGTGAGGGAAAATGGCGGAGTAATTGCAACAATAGACAAAGTCCTAAAATACAAAATAAAAAACTCAGGCGGCTCTGTTATCTCTATAGCAAATAATCGCATAGTGCTTGAAGCAAACAGGATTTAGATATTTTCAATTAATTTTGTTATAATATTATGATACCTTTATGGTGCAAATGTTCCAGACAGTGAGGTCTGCGATATGATGTGATTTTGCATTGCTTCTTCCACTTGTTTTTTTGTAGCGCCTCTCTTAAGATCCAGTTTTGAATTTAATGCATAGAGTTTGAAGACATATGTGTGTCTTTTATCTGGAGGAGCAGGTCCTCCATAACCAATTTCACCAAAATCAGTAGTTCCTTCAATTGCATCTTTTGGTAATTGTGATTCCTTGATTTCTGATTCTTTTGGATTAATGTTCCAAACCACCCAATGAACCCATAACTTTCCAACTGCACCCATCGCATCCGGATCATCCATTATCAATACAAGGGACTTTGTTTGCGGTGGAATCTGTT
>CAYOBG010000129.1:0-4300 GCA_964402265.1 uncultured Candidatus Nitrosotenuis sp.
CAATTCTATTTAGGAGTTAATTTTAGCCGTGCTTTTTTGCACGAATAAAGGACAGTGCCAATGCCACGCCCAAAATTCCAAGTACCGCTCCAAGTGATATTATGGTTGGAATTTCGATCTGCTCAGATACTATCATTTTGATTCCAATGAAAAGCAAAATTGCAATGAGCCCCGGCTTGAGATAGTAGAATTTCTCCATTACTCCTGCCAAAAGAAAATACAGGCTACGCAGACCAAGTATTGCAAAAATGTTTGATGTTATAACTATGAAAGAATCTGTCGTGATTGCCAGTATAGCTGGAATTGAGTCCAGTGCAAACAAAAGGTCTGTGAATTCAATTATGATTAGAGCTACTAAAAGCGGTGTTGCATACTTGATTCCATCTTTTATCAGAAAGAACTTGGGCGCAGTTAGGTTGAACTCGACTGGCATTATTTTGCGCAATACTCGAATCGCGATGTTTTTCTCAACCTCGATCTTTTTCTCCTTTCTTTGGACAAGCATTCGAAGCGCGGTAAATATCAAAAATCCACCGAAAAGGTAGATCATCCAGTGGAATTCTTCCAATAGGTGAGCGCCTGCCAGTATCAATGGAACCCTCATTGCTATTGCACCCATTATTCCCATTGAGAGAACTCTGTGCTGGAACTTGTGAGGAATGTTCAGCGACGTAAATATCAGCAAAAAGACAAACATGTTATCGACTGATAGCGATTTTTCAAGGGCATAGCCTGTGATGAACTCGGCAAGCTTTTCCTGCCCCATATCAAAGTAAATTATTCCTGCAAAGACACCTGCAAGTGAAATCCAGACTATTGTCCATCGCAGTGCAGTCTTAAACGGAGGGGCTTCCTTGTCGTCATGCTTTTTCCTAAGCTTTGAGAACACACCTAGATCAACTGCAAGTGATACTCCGACAAATAATGAAAACACTATCCAAAGCAAGTAAACGTCGTTCATGTATCAAATCTGACACATTACACACTCATAATATACATTCGGCGTTTGAGGAGTGCGCTTAGCTATAGTTTGGATTTGTGTTTTGCAATTCCCATCTTTTGGATTATAACAGAATGCCAGCCAGTTGAATATCCTTCAAAGCCTGGCGAGAGTGCATGTCCAATGTACGAGTCCTCGCCTTGGTATTCCAAGTAGACGTAATTCTTTTTCTCAGAAAAGACACTGTTTTTCTGATCAAACTCTATTTTTTCACGTAGCATCTTACCATCAGAATCTGCAAGAATCATTCCGTCATCATCTACAATGCATATTCTGGTGTTTTTCTTTTCATCATCAGAAATTGGAGTGTGCTCGATCACGGTTTGGGATAGCGATTCCCACTTGAAGACCACACCCAAGACGCCAATTATTTCACCTTTTGAATCCCCGTCTTTTCGAACGGCTGCAGAATAAACCAATGCCAGATTATTTGATACCAGATTTGATCTATTAACAGACTGGAATCCAAACTGTCCAGAGTTTCGAGTGTTCATTGCGGATGTGAACCACCTGGAATCAGATACATTGATCCCCTTTGATGAAAACTTGGCAGTATTGCCATTTGCCACAATGTTTCCGTTTGTATCAGCTAGCACTAAATCATAATACACAGTATATGCTTGTAAGATCACGCCGAGTCTTTTTGAGGCAAAATCTAATGCTTCGGGTGTTTTTTTGGTCAGTGCATCAATTACGTTTCCGTCTGTTGCCCACCACCTAACGTCTGCAGTTCTCTCATAGAGGTTTCTATCAATTAGGTCAATGTTGACTAGTGCTAAATCAGAGAGACGGTTTCCCCTAAAGTCCCGAGATTGGGTTTTAATCATGTTTCCGACGTTTATGATTTCTTTGGTATCGTTTCGCATTTTTTCCGTGATTTTTGTAGTCTCCTCAGATAGCTCACTCATGTTTGTGGCAACTATTCCAAATGGCCTGCCATATGTCCCCGCACGGGCAGCCTCAATTGACGCGTTAACTGATAGGACGTGTGTTTTGTGATTGATATTGTCTACCTTATCAATTGCATTGTCTAGCTTTTCTGCAATCATGTCAGTAAACTCTACTACTTCTTCTAGTGTGAATTTTTTATTCTCTTGAATTTGGGTGGCTTCCATATTCTAGAAATTTGAGGGGATTCAACTAGAAGTGTTGTATTAATTTTTTAAACAAACATGCTATTTTATAGCAAAATCATGCAAAAACCACCAAGATAGTAAGTAGCAAAGACAGTATTGCAACACCTGCTAGTAGCAGAGTTGTTTTTGTTATTTACTGTCTGAAAACAAAACAGATTTTGTCGTCTTGGATAATTGTGTGATGGTTTTGTACTAAATTGTCTTTGAGTATATTGTTAAAGACCATCTGGAAGAATAGATTGCCAAGCTGTCCCATTGAATGATCTATTGAGACATAGCTCTTACCAGTCCTGGCATACTGCACTAGGACCGTTGAGGGTATCTTTGATGCGACATTTTGCAGTATTATTTGGGCTGATTTCCCAGAATGTTGAGTTAGTACGGATTTTGCCACAACGTCTACTGCATCAGATATCTTTTGCTCAAGAAGTATTGGTAGTTGTTCTGAATCATAATCCAGATTTTTAATTGACAGTACATCTTGGCTTTGCGTAATTAATTGTTCAAATTCAGATTGCTTTTTGCTTGTGTTAAGATCAAGTGAGTTCAAACAGAGACAGTGTTTTGCTAATTGCTATTAGGTCATGTATGTAAAAATCACACGGACTAGTTTTTGGTTTGTATTTAAAGTGCCTTCATGGATTTTTGGAAAAGCATTGATGTCTTAAAGTGAGATTCCATTTCGTCCTCTTTTTTGTCGTGGACTAGTTTTTTGTATCCGCGCCTAAAAGAGTCGTCGCGATCTCTTGTGCACATGAATGCATGAAAATTTTATCGCTATAAGAACCTAGATTCGCGGTAAAGATATGACAAAGGTTGTCGGGTTGTTTTTGGCACATATTGTTCCCCCATGTTGCTCTATGATGTTTTTGCAGCTTGACAGTCCAAGGCCTGTGCCTCTTTGTTTTGTGGTAAATAACGGCTCAAAAATATCATCTATGACATCTTCAGGAATGCTAGGCCCTGAATTAGTAATCTCTACACTCACATGTTTTGTGTATCCTACTATCTTAATTGAGATTGTTCCTGTGTCATTTATTGCCTGAATCGCATTTAGAATGATATTTGAGAATGCAGTTCTGAGTTTTTGATCATCGCAGTCGATTTTTTCATCATTTTGTGGCAGGCTGAGCGTGATATCGTGCGGTACATCAATGTCCTCAAGGGAGCTTGCAATGATTTCTTTTAGTGATACTATTTTTTTATCAAGTGGTGTAGACCGGACAAAATTCAATACGTCATCAATTTGGTGTGACATGCGCTGAACAGAGTTTTCAAGCTTGAAGAAATGATCTTGGAGTCGTTTGTCGTTTGGAGGGTACTGCATTTTTATGAGCTCAGACACATTTTTGATAACAGATAACGGGTTTCTCATATCATGAGCAATTCTTGCCGCAAGCTCACCAATTGCAGTTAGCTTTTCCGTCTTTAGGCGTTCTTGTGTTATGGTGAGTTTTCGCTCTGTTTCAATTGAGGCCCTAAATGCATTTATCATTAATTCAAATTTTGCTCCAAGCTGCCCTATTTCGTCATCACTTTTTGTTTCCAGATGGATGTTGTAGTTGCCTTTTGAGATTTTGTCTGCTGCTTGGTGTAGTGCACTGATTGGTCTTGAAATTGAGCGTGAAATATAGTAGCTAAGCAGTATTGCGACTACTAGCAGTGTCGGTATTCCTATGTAGAGAAGTGTTTTTGCATCCAATAGGATGTCCTGGATTTTTTCCACCGATTCATCGATTTTTAATGTGGAGACATCCACGGCTTGATCAAACGCCATGCCCTTATCTTTTGAATATTTGTCTAATGCCTGACTGTAGAGCTGTTTTGCGTCCCAATATTTCTCAGATTCCAAAATTGCAACGGCGTCTGAGGGTTTTCCCTCTTTTACTAGACTGATTGCCTGATGCTCAAGCTCAACTAGTATGACGTTTGCCTGGTTTATTTCGGTAAAGACTTGTTTTTCGTTTTCAGAGCCAATGTAAAATGCGTCTTGTATGGTTTTGTCAAGTTTAGGCTCTGAATCATAGTATATGGTAGCCCATTTTTCATCAGAAGTAAACGCATAGTTTCGTGCTGCCTGTGTTAGCAATTCATCATAATACCGCATAAGAACTGCCAAATTGTTAAGGTGTGATGCGGTTTTTAGATCATCAAGGCTTGATTT
>CAYOBG010000130.1:0-4200 GCA_964402265.1 uncultured Candidatus Nitrosotenuis sp.
GTTACCCGTGTAGATAATGACAAGCAAGAGGCAACCGTAATTCTACTTGATGCACCATACCAATTGCCAGTAACTGTAGACTCTAACTATCTCAAATTATCTTCAGCCTCTTAGGAAGGATTAAATCTTCACCCAAAAAAAGTGAGACATGGCCGATACTCAAACTGTTTCTGCACTAGTAACTGGCGGAGGAGCATCTGCAGGTCCACCATTAGGTCCAGCATTAGGTCCACTAGGTGTCAATATTATGGAAATAATCAAAGCCATAAACGACAAAACTGCTGATTTTGAGGGAATGAAGGTTCCAGTAACAGTATCAGTTGATACCAAGACCAAAAAATGGGAAGTCACAGTCGGAATTCCATCTGCTGCTGCATTATTACTAAAAGAGGCAGGAATTCAGAAGGGATCCGGAACAAGTGGCACAACATGGGTTGGAGACATCAAGGTTGGCTCTATTGTAAAAGTGGCAAAAGCAAAACTGGAATCATCATATGCAACATCGATTAAATCAGTTGCAAAAGAAGTAGCTGGAACTTGCGTATCACTTGGAATCAAAATTGAAGGCAAGAACCCAAAAGAATTTGCTGCCGAAGTTAACGCGGGAAAATACGACGATAAACTAAAGTAATTATTTAGAAACCAAATACGACGGCTCTTTGTCCGTTTTTTGCAATTCCACGAAGGTTTCAGTGCTTTGTATTCCTTCGATTTTGCCAATCTTATCAATTACTATTGTGTGCAGCTCCTCTAGGTTTTCTGCATGAACGCCCACCATAATATCAAATCTGCCTGTGACCTCTGAAATAGAGACAATTTCTGCTGTTTGAAGTAATTGCTTGTGAATTGCATCCTTTAGCTTTGGGTCACGGTTGATGCCAATCGTAGCTTTGACTCCAATTCCAAGCTGGGACTCGTCAACTAGGATGGTGAATTTTTTGATGAGCTTCTTTTTTGTGAGGCGTTTTATTCTGCTGTACAATACCGATGCGTTGATTCCCATTTTTTTTGACAGATTTGGAACTGAAATGCTTCCATCACGCGTAAGCTCGTACAATAATTTCATGTCCAAATCGTCTAGTTTATGCAATGTTTTCAAAAGAATCAATTTGATGTTAATAAATGTAATTTTAGGCGCGATAATTTGCATATAATGGATAGCGACCCTGTGAAATTAGAAAATTTTACAAATTTTGTGCAAAATTATTTGGGGGGCAACACTAACGATTTTAAATAGGCTTTTTTTGATGGATTTCGTTGATCAACGAAGCTGACCTAGCTAAAATGATAAAGGAGGCAAAGACTACTGACAAGGAACGCAAGTTCAGACAGACAGTAGAGATGTACGTCATTCTCAAAGATATCGACGTAAAGAAAGGCTTTGCCATGAACGAGACAATCCAGCTTCCAAAAAAACTCTCCACTCCAACAACTGTTTGTGTTATGGCAGGCGGAGACATGGGCCTCAAGGCAAAAAGCGCAAACGCTGACCGCGTAGTAAGCGGTGATGAGCTAAACACACTTGCAACAAACAAACGCGAGGCACGTAAATTTATCAATAATTATGATTTCTTTTTGGCAGACACACAACTCATGACCACAGTCGGTAAGGTCTTGGGACAACTCTTGGGTCCAAGAGGAAAGATGCCAATACCAGTTCCATTTAACGCACCAATTGAATCGTTCCTAGATAGATTCAGATCATCGATTCGAGTCAAGGTAAAGAATTCTTTATCATTGGCATGCAAAATCGGGGACGAATCCATGGATGACAATGACTTGGCAGCAAACGGCCATGCAGTGCTAAACGCAATTGAGAAAAAGCTACCAAGTGGAGATAGAAACATCAGAAGAGTCATAGTAAAGACATCAATGGGTAAGCCAATAAAAGAAGTACAGCAGGTCCGAAAGTAAATGCACGAAAACAGAACAACATATCCTGCAAAGAAAACCCAGATGTACCAGCAGCTCCAAGAGCTTCCAAAAAAATACAAAGTTACTGCTCTAGTTAGAATGGAAAAGGTCAGATCATCGCAAATGCTGCCGCTAAGAAAAAAATTCCTAGGCGAAGTTGAAATTATTAGCATTAAAGACAAAGTAGCTCAAAAAGCACTTGCAACACTAAACATTCCTGGAATCTCAAAGATGGTTGAAGCCCTGACAGGCCAGTGCGTTTTGATGTTTACAAACATGTCACCATTCAAGCTTAACGTCTTACTAGGCAAAAATAAAATCATGATGTTCGGTCGTGGCGGAGACACTGCAAGTGTGGACGTAGTAGTTCCTGCAAAAAACACAGGAATTGCACCAGGTCCAATGCTTACTGAATTCAAAGAAGCGGGCATTGCGACAAAAATTGACCAAGGAACAATTTGGATTATGAAGGATTCTACCCCAGTCAAAAAGGGCGGAGTAATCCCAGACAAGCTTGCGACCTTACTTCAAAAGCTTGACATCAAGACAGTTGAAGCAGGAATTCTCCTTGATGCGGCACTAGAGGAAGGAATTCAGTACAAGCGAGAAGAGCTAATAATTGACCTAGACAAATTCAGAACCTTATTTGCACAAGCACACCAAGAAGCACTCTCATTATCAATAGAGGCAGGATACATCGTAAAGGAAAATGTCAAACTAATCCTGGCAAAGGCAGCACAAGGATCACGCTCTGTTGCAATAGAGGCAGGATTTATGACAGACGAGACCAAAGATGCAATACTGCAAAAGGCAAACGCCCAAGCACAATCTGTTGCATCCAAAGCAAAAGGCTACGCACCTGCTTAAGATTATTTTTCCCTAGCCCTCGGCAGATTCCAGTTATACTTCATTGCAACCAATCTAACTGATGTGGTAACTATGATGCCAAGTATTGATGCCAGATATAGAGGGATTTCTGCAACTAGCAAGCCATAGAATATAATCACGCCGACAAAGCTTGCCGTAACGTATAGCTCCTTTACAAAAATAAATGGAACTTCATTTACGAATACGTCTCGGAGTATGCCGCCACCTACAGCAGTCAGGATTCCTGCAAAGGAAATTGCCAAAAAGTTCAACCCAAACACATTGTACGCAAATGTTGCACCCGTAATCGAAAATACGCCAAGGCCGATTGCATCAAATTTCAGAAACAAATTCCAGTGTTTTTGGAGATGTGGATACAGGAAAAATAATGCCACGCCGGATGCCACGCTTATTCCCACATAGGATGGATCCGCAATAGAGTTTGGCGGAAACCTGCCAATGATAATATCACGTATGGTGCCGCCTGCCACGCCAGTTATGATGGATAAAATGATAATACCAACAATGTCGGACTTGTGCTCTATTGCCTTGAATGCCCCTGTGACTGCAAAGGCCATCGTACCAAAGAGGTCAAAGGCATAGATCAGAAAAACAAATGGTGTGTCTGCCAACTAAACCATCAAGCATGTTGTGCTAGATAAAACTAAAGGTAAAAATGAAAATTTTGGAAGTGATTTAACCGAATAGTGAAGCGAGGCCTTCCATTGCTTGTTCTTCAGACTTGCCTGCTGGAGCTTCTTCTTTGTGTGCTTCAGCTGCTGGTGCTGCTCCGCCTGCTGCTGGAGCGGCTGCAACTGCTACTGGAGCTGCTTTGATTGCCTCTTCAATATTTACATCAGCGAGTGCAGATACTAGTGCCTTTACTTGAGCATCACTTACTTCTGCGCCTGCTGCCTTGATTACACTACTAACGTTAGCTTCGTTAACTTCCTTCTTGAGTTTGTGCAAAATTAATGCAGCGTAAACATATTCCATTGTATCGTGACTTTTTTTGAGGATAATATAAAACTACGTCTAGTTTAGGATTTTGAGACTTCTACACACAGAGTAGAGGTTTTGCTTTAGGTTTTTGTCATATAACGTGTCCATTCTTTGCTTTACAACCCGCTTTGCCGAGTCCCGCTCTGGGCCTTCTGGCAATGACAACACGCCGTTTATCAGCTCAGGAATTGATTCTCGAATCCAGCCATCAAGGACAGAATGTGCTTTTTCAGATAATTGTATGGCATTATTCTCGTTTATGTCTAAGGTGTCATTGAAGGTTTCATGTTCTGTGCGGTACACAAATGCCAGAATGCAGTTTTCAGGAGTTGGGTTTTTTAGAATTTCTTCAGAGTGAGGTCCTGCCTTTCCCTGAGTGACTTTGTTTTTGAGGCCTGCAGGATTTACAATCAAACC
>CAYOBG010000131.1:0-4192 GCA_964402265.1 uncultured Candidatus Nitrosotenuis sp.
TCTGATATGATATCCTTGATCTTCATCTGAGGATTCACGGAATCATATGGGTCCTGGTACACCATCTGCACACCCATTCGGATTTTCCTGAGATCCTCTTTTTTGTTTGAAATTTCTGTGCCATCAAAAATTATCTTGCCAGAATCCGGCGGTATTGTATGCAGGATCAATTTAGCAATCGTTGTCTTTCCAGAGCCTGACTCGCCTGCCAAGACCAATGTCTGCCCATCTTCTATTCCAAATGATACGTCATCTACTGCCCGAACCGTACTTGGCTCCTTTCCAAAAAAATTCTTTTTAGTAAAATATTTTTTCAGATTCTGCACTCGGAGAATTTCACTCAACTATACCAAGTATGCAAATTCAGTATATCAATTAGTAGGCGCGACCAAAGATTGCGTTTGTAACACTTGCATTCTTGCAGTAGACGCATTTTCCTGACTTGTTCTCAGAGCCAAACGGTATGACCCTAATGTCTGCCATGGTGTCTTCCTTGATTTTTTCCTCACATTCGCGCCTGCCGCACCATAGAGCATCAATAAAACACCCCTTTTCAAGTGCTGATCTGAACTCGGTGTAATCTGATGTCTGCACTGTTCTCTCTTTGAGGAGCTTTTTTGCCGCCTCAAACATTTCATCCTGGATTTTCTGTAGGATTCCGTCTATTTCGGACTCTATCTTGTCTGCTGCCAGGTCTGACTTTTGCTTTATGTGACGTGTTGCAATCATTACCTTTTGCTTGTCCAAGTCCTTTGGACCTATTTCAATTCGTAATGGAACGCCTCGCATTTCCCATTCGTTATACTTGAATCCTGGGGTTAGCTGGTCTCTTCTATCTACATGGACTCGCAGTCCTTTTTGTTTTAGGATTTTCTCAACCCTGTCTGCTTCTGCGTTTACCCTGTCTGCATCCTTGTCAGAATAATAAATTGGAACAATTACAATTTGAATTGGCGCTACTCTTGGCGGCAAGACCAAGCCCTTGTCATCACCGTGTACCATTATCATTGCGCCAATCAGTCTCCATGACACACCCCATGATGTCTGCCATGCAAATGTCTCAGAATTATTTTTATCAAGATACTTTACATCAAACGGTTTTGAAAAGTTTTGGCCAAGAAAATGCGATGTTCCCATTTGTAATGCCTTACCATCAGGCATTATGGACTCCATTGTTGTAGTGTATACTGCGCCGACAAATTTTTCCTTGTCACTTTTTTTTCCAGTGATAACTGGAATGGCAAGTACTTCTTCAACTGTTTTTTTGTATATTTCCAAAATGTCCATGACCTCTGTTTCTGCTTCTTCCTGTGTTGCATGTACTGTGTGGCCTTCTTGCCACAAAAATTCCGATGTTCTAAGAAACGGCTTTGTAGCCTTGATTTCAGCTCGTAATGCCGTATTCCAGAAATTAATCTTTAGTGGCAGGTCGCGCCAAGAATGAATCCACTTTGAATACATGGAATATGCTAGGGTTTCAGATGTTGGGCGCAGTGCCAGCCTGTCACCAATTTCATTCTCACCTGAATGAGTGACCCAGAATACCTCCGGATTAAACCCTGCAAAGTGATCAGACTCTTTTGCTAAAAGTGATTCCGGAATCAATACTGGCAAAAAGCCGTTTCTATGGCCAGTATCCTTGAATTTTTTATCCAATGTCTCCCGAATGGATTCCCATATGGCATATCCGTCAGGTCTTAGTACAATCAAGCCCTTGACTGGCGCATAATCAGCTAGTTCTGCCTTTATTACAACTTGGGTGTACCATTCTGAAAAGTCTGCACCCTTTGATACTGTGATTCCGGGACTTTCTTTGCTCAACTGGTTTGATGGATGATTTTGAGTAAATGAGCGTTTCCTAGTTGTCCCAGAGTCTTATTCTAAGAATCTAGAATGGTTGGTCCGTTTAAATCATAATGATTAGCTTGCCCTCACATGAATCAAGTAATTACTGCAGTTTTTGCAGCATTACTTTTTGCAGCAGGATTCTCTTCTGTTAATGCAGAAGAAGATGAAAAACTTGGCTTTGCAGGATATCTAGAGGAAACACTAGGCCACTTTTGGGCAATCGAGCAAAACCTTGATGATGACAACGCCGAACTAGCACTGGTTCATGCAACTCATCCAATTGCAGAATTGTATGATTCCATGAAGCCTGAGCTAAAAGAGGCAAACCCAGAGTTTGATGAAAAAGTACAGCAGACACTGCTGGACTTGGGCAAAAAAACTGGACAAGACGTCACAAGGGAAGATGCACAAATGGCAATAGATGAGGCCAAAGAGATAATCGAAGAAGCAAGAACCATAGTAGTAGGTGATGAGCTTAGCAGCGACCCAATGTTTAGAGCAAAACTCATGATTGGACTGCTTAGCACCTCAATTGGTGAATACGAAGAAGGAGTTCAGGACGGACAAATCGAGATGATGGCAGAATTCCAAGATGGCTCTGCATTTGTGTGGAGATCACAACAAGTCTTTGATGAAATCAAAGCAGATCTTCCAGAACATGAAGTGGAGGAAATCGAGGAGCTCTATCCACAAATATGGCAGGCATACGATGACCGTGCAGACTCTGAGGACGTAGCAACACTAACAGGCGGAATCATCCACGAGTTAGAAGAAATAACAGGTGAGGAATCTGATGAAGGTGGTTTAGAAGTATACTTTGAGAACATCGAGTCACTCTTGGCTGAAACAAATGAAGAATATGCAGCAGGAAACATCGATGAGGCACTAAGCCTTGCAACCAAAGCGTATCTTGACAACTACGAATTCCTAGAATCTCCAATCGCTCAACAAGACGAAGAACTAATGGAAGAAATCGAAATCATGTTGCGAGAAGAATTACGTAACATGATAAAGGAAGGCGCATCAGCAGACGATGTCAGCTCACAAGTTGATTCAATTCTAGAAAAACTCGAACAAGCCGAAGGATTACTCCCAATGGAGGAATCTGAGGATGAAGAGCATGAAGAATATGATGAAGAATACATGGCACCACTAAAGCAGGTAGAATCAGGTGTTGCACCAGAAGAGGTACAATGCGATGATACAATGGAGCTAATCTTCAAGAAATCAACCGGAACACCGGCATGCGTCACACCAAACACTGCAGAAAGACTAGTACAACTTGGCTGGGGAACCAGACAATAACTTTTTTATTTTATTTTGTTTTTAGCGGGGAGCCCTTGCAGAGGACCTTGCCCATCACCCTGCTCTGAAAATTAGGGCACACAAAACACTGGATAAATCCCGCCTCTGCTTTTAGAACCGGGCAGTCAACATATTCCTGCTTCATTCGTTTTAGCATCTTTGGGCTAACGCCTTTTAGCTTGATTTTTCCCTTGTCATCCATCATTCCTGATGCCTTTAACTCGGTTTTAATTTCGTCGCCTAGCTTTTGCGTTTTTTCCGCAACCTTTACTTCGACTTCGTATTTGTGTTCAAGCTCGTCCATTGACTGCAAATTTGTCTACCGTGATTTAATATTAGCGATTGCGATCATGCAACAGACTTCAACTTTTATATTGATAGGTTTTAGTCCAAAAAATAGAAAAAATTGCTTGCCATTTTTGATGTGGAAGGAGTTCTCTTTGACGCAGAATACTTGCCAATACTTGCAGAAAAAATTAACAAGCAAGACGAAATCTGGGCTATAACAAAAAAAGGAATCCAGGGTCTGATAAACTGGGAGGACGGACTGCGAACCAGAGTAGATGCACTAAAGGGCTTGAGCTATGATATCTGCAAGGAAGTAGCAGATGAATTACCAATAATGACTGGCGCAAAAGAGACCTGTCGTGTACTAAAAGCAGCTGGATGGAAGATTATGGCAGTATCTGGAGGATTTACAATAATGACTGACAGACTAAAAGAAGAGCTAGGCCTTGACTTTGTATATTCAAATGAATTGTTATTCAAAAACGGAAAGCTAGACGGAGTCGACATTCATGTTACATCTGATAAGGCAAAGTCTGCCAAAGTAAAAATCGCAGAATGGAAGGAGCAAAAAGACAATATCGTAGTAACAGTAGATGGCGCAAATGACCTCACACTATTTGATATCTGTGGGCTGGGTGTTGCGTTTAGGGCACAGGATATCGTAAAGGACAAGGCAAATGTCATAATTGAGGAAAAGAATCTCACACACCTAATTCCAATTATCAATAAGAAGTATAATCTTAATCTGGAA
>CAYOBG010000132.1:0-4144 GCA_964402265.1 uncultured Candidatus Nitrosotenuis sp.
ATGCAGAAAAAGAATTTTCCAATACCGCGCCACACCATAAAAGAAAAGGCAAAAGAGACATTTGCGAATGCCCAAATCGATGACGCATACATGTATGAGGGAAAGGAAGGGGCTAGAGTGACATTTGATGGGGGAAGAATCGATATCTTGCCGCATTCTCTGCACATTTGGTGTTTCTTTGATGAGAAGGTGACAGAATTTTGCGACTGGCTCTTAGGTAACGTGTACGATAGGGCTCAGGGCTCTAGCGCTACCAGCTCATAGCTATAGTCTATGGTTCCATCGATGTTATAGTATTGCGCTTTTACTGGAAGTGGAATGTTATCTGCAATCCATAATGTGTTTTGTATGTTGTTTATGGTATATGATACTAGGAATGTCTTGAGTGTTCCAAACTCAAACTCGGTGTCCTTGTATTCAGTTAGTTTCAGCTTTGGAGTGAACTTGCCAACAAATGTTGTGCCCCATTCCGCTCCAACTACAAGATACTTTGATTCCACTATTGTGTCCCTAACGGAAAAGACTGACCTGTCCAGCGCATCAACATAAGGCTTGATGGAATCATCCACACCAATAAAGACATAGGCCTGCCCGAGTGCGAGGGTTTGCTCAAGGTGTTGACCTGTTTTTTTGTCATCTATGGTAAGTATGACATCTTGCCCATTTTCTGTTTGGTTCAAGAACTGTATTTTTGCCAGGAATTCCTTGTCTTGGTAATTTACCAAATACTGGAGTGTTGGTTTTTCTTCTGCTCCCTTTCCAACATGCCACTGGCTTGCAAACCTTGGGATTACATTTTGCTCAGATCCAGGCACTCCATTCAAGAATGGAAATGCAAGGCCAATTGCAGCTGCGCCAAGCATTATTCCTAGTGGTACAAAGAGAATTTTTCTTGCCAACTATTGGCTTGTTTTAGGACTTTAATTTGATGATTCCGTTTGTTATCAGGTATTGTATTCCTGAGACAAAGTCCTTGTCGGTGATTTGTCCGTCTGCCCAGAATCGAGCGTTGTTTTTGATCCAAGACGGTATGGTATCACTCTGTGTGCCAGAGGACGATGTAGATGGAATCTTGATGATTTTCTGGTTAATCAAATATTGCAATCCTGAGATAAAGTCCTTGTCGGTGATCTTACCATCTGCCCAGAAATCAGCATTGTTTTTGATCCAAGATGGGATCACTATTGTAGTCTCTGTCTTTGGCGGTGGTGTTACAGTGCCAGTTCCTGCCTGCACGTCAACATCAAATGTGATGAATCCTGCCTTTGCTGAATCCGGTGCAGTTTCAGGACCAGTTCCTTTTACGTATATGGCATAGGTTGTCTTGCCTGATTCATGTACGTCGATTGGGCGCCTCACCTGGCCAGATGTTGTGAATAGTGCGTTTCTGTCTTCTTCCTCAGCAATTGATCTGACCTGCTTTGTTCCCTCGGGTGTGGACTGAACCACTAGGAAATCATAGTGTACTTCGTTTTCAAATTCTTCTTGGTTTACGCTTCGCTTAAAGTTGATTATCACATCCATTTCACAGCCCTGTTTTGGGTGCGGTGGCGCATAGTTGACTTCTATTATCATGGTGTTAGTGTTTGTGTTTTTGACTACTCGGGTATAGTCCTCAGTGTTTGTTGGGCAATCCTTGTTTGCCAAAATTGGGTCATCGCCCTTGATTTTCTCAAATGGATTTTTGAGTATGCCCTTTTGATAGTCTAGTAATTCAAATCGGTATTCCTGTGGTGGAACGCCTTGTGCCACATGTGCATATGTGTCTGCCTTTACTGGGAATGGAAAGTCATCAACTACCCAGACTCGGTTTATTTTGCCACCAGTCTTCCATTGTATGACTACGGTGTCGTAAATTCCGTCAGGCACCGCGACTTTTTCTTCAGAGGTTGGAATAATCTGCTCGCCTCCAATGTTGCCTATTTTACCCCATGATGGTGCAGTGAACTTTTTCGGTCCCTTGATTGAATTTGTAGTAGCGTCTGCTGTGGCATATGCTGAAAGCCATGATAATGATGACTTGAATGCAGCTGCATACGGAGTCATTACTGCTGGTGAACTACCGGCTGGCTCTGCAACCAATTTGCCAAGCATTATGGTACCCTTGTAGGTTTTTCCGCCATCATACACGACAACTTGAACGAGCCATTGTGTTTCGCTTCCTGTTTTTTTATCACCCTCTACCCAAAAGTCAATTTGGAATGGAGTGCAGTCCTTGTAGTAAATGTGACATACATCATAGCTGTACAGATCTCCTTTTTTGAGGCCCTCGCCAACATACCAACTGCCTTCCTTTTGCACGCCTCCAGATTGGAATTGTGCGTTAGCATATGGAGTAAAGGTTGACGCAATAAGAATAACTGCAAGTAATGCAAAAAGTGCTGTCTTCAATAACCATTATTGGTCAATTTGGTTAGTTAAACGTTATTTATCTAAGCTAAGCAAATATAGAGGCGGTTTAGATTCCCAAATAGAAATGTGCGAATGTGCCAAAGTTCACATGTTTGAGATTGAATTCAAACTTGCAGGAATGGCAGTTGTCCCTACACACAAAAACTGTGGCAATCCTCTAAACGAAACCCAGCTGGGCAAATTCCAAAAAGAATTGGTCAAATCATGGGGCCTAGATCCTGAAGACGAAAAACTCATCTAGGATTTTAAAAATAAAAACAAAAAATGGGTTAAGATTATCTTAACTCTGAGACTGCTTCCTTACAAACGGAAGAGCTGCATTTACAATCTGCGCTGCACAGACAATGACCTTGCATTTCGCAATCGCATTTGAATTCTGGGTCGCCGCTATCTGCTTCGCAACCGCAAGCTTGATCTACCATACAGTAAGAACCGCTTGGAGGGTTTTAAAGGTTATCTAGATTGGATTGAAAAAAGACTTTACGCATAATTTTGCAAATGCAACAAATTGTTTGCAGTTTTGTGCAAGTGAGCTGCTTGCTGTTCAAGTTTTGTAGGATCATGCTCTAGATCAAGTGCTGTTTTTAGGACATGGATGAGGTCCTGCCTTTTGTGGATGTCATCCCTTATGGATAAAACGTTGTTTTTGTTTACGTATCCAAGATAAAAATAGCAATCAGAGAGAAGCGCATTTGCTACTAGATACTCGTATTTTTTCTGGATTATCACACCGGAATTGTTGTCTTCAGTCATATCTGAAAAACCGATTGTGGATTTTACCATTCGCTCGAGTTGTGACTGGGTTGCCCGTTCCAGGCCGATTATTTCGGCCATTACAGAAAACGATTCGTTTTTCTTGTCAAATTTTCTGATATACTCCAACATGTGAGTTGGGCTGCGCTGCTGTGAATTCAGCAGGACCATTCCATCACAGATAAGATATGCTGCGCATTTTATCCAGACTGCTGCAAAAGGATCAGAGATGTTTTGTTTTGCCTTTGTTGCAAAAAATGCGGCATCTACAAGACAGCTTTTTGCGCAGGAATTGCGAATTTTTTCTTGTTTTTCGTTTAGATTGGAGAAAAATATTCCGAGGCTCCACTCTGGATCAGATAAAATTTGCATGTTTTCATATTTTTGCAAAACATCAGGGCTTGATTCAGATATCATACCATGATGGATTCGTATTACATCAGTGCCAATTGTTTTGATTTCATCTTTTTGTGTTATATCATCAAATATTGTGATATTGTATTCACAGCAATCCAGCGTGGTTTTGTGTACCTTACATCCACCAAGTGCTGCAGCCTGATTATACAATGATAATTTGTCTACGAGTTCTTTTGCGTTCAAGTGATGAAATTTGTTTTTCAATTTTCTTAAACGTGGCAATGATTATTTTTTAACCAATCAATCTATCATAGCATTCCTTTAAATTGCGAGCGCTCTTCGCTTTTTTTGAAGCTCCTGTGGTGTAGTCCGGTTAAGCATACTGCCCTCTCAAGGCAGTGATCCCGGGTTCAAATCCCGGCGGGAGCATCTCTTTTTTGTGTATATAGATAGGATTATGGATTTTGCACTTGCCTTTCTAATTATCGGATAGGCGTGAATCTTTCCTATTGATAAAAAATATCAGAATTTGACTCATTCCAGTTTGTAATAATTCATGGAATTTCCGTGCGATTGTTTTTTAAAAAAACAGAATCATCTAACATAGAAATGTTATGTAGAT
>CAYOBG010000133.1:0-4133 GCA_964402265.1 uncultured Candidatus Nitrosotenuis sp.
GCCTTCAGCAAGTGGTCCTGTTAGTGCTACTAGCTGAACTGGTTCTGAAGCTGAAAATGTAACAGAGCCTTTGTAGATTTTCTCAGACGGTGCCAGTATGACAGCTAGTTGGTGTGACTCGTGTCCAAGACCTGGGTCTTGCACTGATGTCACTGTCTTTGATGCAATGACTGATGTGTGCATTGCAGGTTTTGATTGCACTGCCGGTTGTACTGTTGGCTGTTCTGCTGGTTTTGTCTGTGGTTTTTCTTCAGCTTTGCATTCACCTTTGTATGCAAGTTCTGCTCCGGCTGCCTTCATTGTACACATGTTGCCATATGTTTTTCCGTCAGCTCCGCAGACTGGCATGTATTCTTTGGTGCATGCAACTGGTTTTGATTCAGTTGGTTCTGTTTCTGTTTCAGGCTTTGTAGATGGTTTTTTTACATCTTTGCACAATTTGTCACCGCAAATTTTGTTTGCATTTTTTGCGCCAAATGCTTTCGCACCGACTGCTTGTGGGGAGCCTTTTGCTTTTAGGGCATCGGCTGTTTCCACCATGCTAAACGAAGTAAAAAATGCGGCTGACAATAGTACACTGACTGTCAACAAGACTGACAGTGTTGTTTTAGCCATGATTCTACGATTAGAGATTGAGTATAATATTCTTGGCGTGGTGCGAACCTAGGATTATTCTATAGTAATTGTCTGGATTTGTGTTTCAGATAGCGGGGTTGCGTCATCAAGTGACTTCCACACAAATGCCTCGATTGTGTATTTTCCTTTTTCCTTTGGAATCCAAGACTGCGATATCTCAAACTGCTGACTTTCATTTAGGTTTCCTACGATCCAGGACAGTGATACTACGGCACCGTTTTGGTCTGTGATTTGTATTATGTTTGTAAATCCTTGCGAGTAACCCTGCAGGTTTTGGATCTGGGTTACAATTTGGAATTGCTCATTTTGTTTTGGAGAGGCGATCTGGTTTCCACCAGAGTCTGCCAAGTAAATCTCATCAATTGATATTCTGCCAATACTTGGAGTATCAGAATCAACTAGAGACTTTGCAATGATATCCAGATCATCTTGTATGGAGTACGGTTCTGGGAGAGTCCTGTCCTTGTAAATTGCAGTGATACTATCACTTGGCAAGGCGCGGAGTCGGTTTCCGCTAGACTCGTCGCTTTGTGTTAGAATTATTGTTGCCTCAAAGATGCCAGATTCATCATCTGTTTCAGTTGCGACTACAGTTGTTCCTGCGGAATCTGAATCAGATGAGACATCAATTTCAACAGAGTCAAGTGTTTCCGGATTTAGGTTCATGTCAGGGTCTATTACTTGTATTATAATCGAGTCATCTTGTAGGTAATTCGGATTTGAAAATTCCACCTCACCGACATTCCATCTAATGTACGCAGATTCTGTCAGAACAACTCCATCTGCAAACTCAAATGATAATGTAATGCCGTCGTCGCGATCTGCTTCTAGCAATCCACCGGTTGGACCTCCACCCATTGTTCTTGGAGTAAGATCTGATCTTCCATCACCATCAACATCGTGCGAGAATCCAGTCAGTGTTATCTCTCCTGTAAAGACTCCGCTGTTTGGCGAGGTTTCAGTAAGCTCGTATTGGTCTAAAGAATGAGATGGGGTTGAGATTTTGATTGGATGATCCGAGTCATCGCCAATTGAGTCAATTCCGTATTGGTTTGCATTCCATGCTGGTGCTGCAATCGTGATTCGAATTTTGTCAGTCCAGGTATAGACAGATTTGTCAAAGTAAATCGGAGCGTATGGATTGTCATAGTCTGGAATTTGTTCTCCATACGCGAAAGGCATCAAAAGCAGTATTGTGAATAAGCCTAGCAACTAATCATATCAAATCTGTTCTAGCTTTTGAAGATAACTAAGGATTAGTTCTTTGAGACTTGCATGTATAGGTCTACAGTACCAGAGCCAACTGGAATATTAGAGCCGACAATTACGTTTTCTGTCACACCTTTGAGCTCCTCAATTTCTCCAGTGAGTGCTGCCTGTGCGATTGTTGGCACTGTGATTTCAAATGCTGCTCTTGCCAGAACACTGTCTTTTGTTCCTGCGATTCCGTGTCTACCGATTTGTTGCAAGTATCCACGAGAACACATCATGTCTGATACTAGCATGATATACCTGGAATCAACTTCGAGTCCCTGGTCTTCTAGTGTTGAGCTTAATTCGTTGATTAGTGCGTTTCTTGCAGCCTCTATTCCAAGTGTTGCTGCAATTTCAAAGACGTTGTTTGTTCTAACGTTTCTCTTGTCAATTCCATCGATTTCGAGAACCTTTGCTAGGTTTGATCCTGTTGTTTGGATGACCCATTCGTCATCTTTTTGTGCAACTGTGACTCGAGTGATGTCTGGAACTCCTTTCACTATCGTATTGAGAACCTTGTTTCTAATTGCAATGACTGTTGGTGCATCGCCTTCTTCGGCCAGAGTTAGTGTTATGGTGGTGCCATTTGTTTCAAGCTTGAATTTCTTGTTAGATGATAATGCTGCCTCTACTTCTTCAACTGTGCATCCTCTTTGTGATAGTCCGGTTGTGCTGAGTTCTAGTGTGATTTGTGTAGCGTAATCAGTGTCTGCACTTTCAATTAGTGCTGAGACCTTGGTTTGCAGTGTGTTTCGTGCAACCTCGATTGCCTTCTCTCTTGATTTTTGGTATTTTGCTTCCAAGTAGATGTCCATTGTTGGTGTGACTGGCTTCTTTCTTGCATCTACTAGCTCAATTAGTCTTGGTAAACCTAGAGTTACGTTTCGTTCTCTGATTCCTGCAAAGTGGAAAGTTCTTAGTGTCATCTGGGTACCAGGCTCACCGATTGATTGTGCAGTGACAATTCCTACTGCTTGTCCTGGCTCGGACTTTGCCTTGTTGTATAGGTCTAGTGCTTTCTTGAGAACTTTTTCAGCTCCTTCTTTTGATAATTTTGAATGTGTGATTCCTTCTTCTACTAGACGAGTTAGTCTTGGGTTGAATGTCTTTGTGTATTTTTTAAGCATGTCTTCAACTTCTTCTTTACCTGCCTTTTTGCCAGTATCTACAATTGTTTCAGATTCGACTAGTCTGTTGATGTTAAATGCCTCACCGTGGTCAGACTTTGCAACATCAATTCCGTCTTCACCATACAGGAACTGGATGATGTGGCCGTGTGGGTCTCTAACTGTATTATCATATTCTAGCTTGATGTGCTCTAGTGCATTGACTAGTCTTCTCTGCATGTAACCGGATTGCTGGGTTCTAACTGCAGTGTCTACGAGTCCTTCTCGTCCACCCATTGCGTGGAAGAAGAATTCTATTGTTGATAGTCCGTCTCTATAGTTTGATTTTACAAATCCGTGTGCATCTGGGTTATCATCATTTTCCTTAAAGTGTGGCAATGCACGATTGTTGTATCCTTTGTTTAGTCTGTTTCCACGAATTGACTGCTGACCTAATGCGCCTGCCATCTGACCAATGTTAAGTGCTGAACCTCTGGCACCAGTTGTTGCCATGATTCTTGCCGCGTTGTGTTTTTCTAGCTGTTGGTCTGCGGTGTTTCCTGCCTTGTCTCTTGCTTTTGATAGCTCATTTACGATATAGGCTTCGAGTGCTTCTTCTGAGGAAAGACCTCTGGTTAGCTTTAGTGTGCCTTTCTTTGCCTGTGAAATTAGATCATAAACAGTATTGTATGATTCGTCGATTCCTGCGTGAATATCAGATTTTACCTTATCAGATAATTCCAGGTCTGCATATCCGTAGCTGAATCCATAGTGAGTGATGAATTGTTTTGCCACAATCAGTACAGAGTTGAGGAATTTCTTTGCAATTGCATTGCCATAGTCTTTTGCAATTCTGTGCAAAACACTTTCTGGCTCTTCTGCACCGATTGATGCCTTGTCAATTACTCCGCTGAGAAGCTGACCGTTTTTAATTACAACGTCTTTTTGTGTTCCTTTTGTTCCCTTGGACCACTTGGATGTGATTACAAAGTTAAAGTCAGTTGGCAGGAATAATGAGAAGAGCTGTTTTCCAGTATACATTGGACCGTCTTTGTTTTTTGCTGCTGGCTCTGGGAGTGCACCTTCATGGCCTCCAAGCATTGCATAGTTTGAGAATTCTTGCGGTGAAAGAAGTGT
>CAYOBG010000134.1:0-4091 GCA_964402265.1 uncultured Candidatus Nitrosotenuis sp.
TGATGGGGCCTGCCAATCTAGAAAAACTAGTTGAACTATCGCACAAAAACAAAAAGGGAATAATCTCGCTTTGCCATATGAGCTCCCCTGAAGCCAAAATAACCTACGAGTTAGGTGTGAAATTAGGCTCAAAAAACACTCAACTATACAAATTATTCCTGGAATGGGCAATCAAAATCTCAACTGATGGCATAATTGTCGGTGCCACCTTTCCGGACATTGTACGATACTGCAAGGAAGAAAGCGGCGGCAAGCTAAACATCTATTCTCCTGGAATTGGAACTCAAGGGGGAGACATAGGGGATACAATGTCTGCAGGATCTGATTATCTTATTGTTGGAAGAACAATACTAAATTCCAAAAACCCAGCAAAGACTGCACAGGAATTATTTGAGCTAGCTCGCAAAAACTAGGCTTTTTGATTTTCTCAAAAGGCTTTTTGCGTTTTGATAAGTGGTTTTCTCATATGCATCATCAAATTCAAGCCAAATGTGGTCTAAATGTTCATCAGAGATTTTTACGTCGGCTGTCTTTGTTTTTGCCAAAAAAAAGACTACTTCCTTTCGCACCTGTCTTCCGTCATACTGGTAACTGTATTGTATTTTTTCCTCAAATCCGTCAATGAATTCAATATCTGTAATTCCTGTTTCTTCTTGCGCCTCTCGTATTGCAGCCTCTTTTAGCTGTTCATTTTTTTCTATTCTTCCTTTGATAAAGTCCCAGTGTCCTGACGGGTAATGCAAAAGTAAGAACATTTTTTTCGTGTTGTCTTCTCTGAATAGGACGATTCCTGCAGATCTCTCATCAAATTCCATTATTTTCCAATTCTCCTATTCCTTCTCTGAAATGTTCTAATTGCTCGCAAAAGATCAATCTTTCTAAATTCTGGCCACAAAATATCCATAAAAATCAGCTCACTATACGCTCCCTGCCAGAGCAAAAATCCACTCATTCTCTGCTCACCTGAGGTACGAAGTATGAGGTCTGGTGACTGTTGGGGCAAATGGGCAGTGTACAGATTTGCCTCTATTACGTCCTTGTTGATGTCTTTTACATCGATGCTCCCGTCCTTGATCTTGGCAGCTATTTTTTTTATCGCATCAACAAGCTCGTTTTGTCCGCCATATGCTATAGCAATGTTAAGATAATGTCTGTCATACCCTTTTGTTGCATCATCTAGTCTTTTGAGAACATCGTTGATCGAGTCAGGCAATAGTTCGGTTCTGCCCATTGCCTTGACCCGCATTTTGTTCTTGTGGATTCTTGGATCACTGTACAACTTTTCAAGTCTTTGTCGAATAAGCTCATACAGGTATTCAAGCTCAGTATCCTTTCGCTCAAGATTTTCAGTGGACAGAACGTATAATGTGATTATCTTAATGTCTAGCTCCTCGCACCAATCAAGAAAATTTTCTACTGCATCTGCCCCTCTGAAATGGCCATTCTTACTTACGGTGAGTGCCTTTTTTGCCCATCTCCTATTGCCATCCAAAATGACTGCAATGTGGTTTGGTATTGTGTCCTGTCTGATCTCTTTTTCTAATTTCTGTGTGTATAATTTGTAAAAGTAAGTAAGGTAAGGTGCTGCTTTTTTTATTCCGATAAGACTTCTCCTCCCTTCTTCTTCCTGTATTTTCGGAATAAGAAGGTGGCTGATATCAGTGTTATTATAAGACCTATCAAAAATGGTGGAATCAGAGTAAAGGAGCTCTCATCATTCACTAACAAATTCGTAAATTGGTACACCGTAGGGTACAGCGAAATTAGTACAATCATTCGTAAAATATCGGTAATTTGCCTGAGGCTTCCCTTTAGCCAGTTGCTAAGTAAGATTCCACCAAAAATCGCGCCTACCCCCATCCACAAAAATGGTATTGCTCCTGCGACAAACTGTCCAAATGTTACCTTGTCGGCAATTATGTTTGGAATCCCAGATCCTAGTATCTGTGGGTCTAGTATGTTTGTATGAATTGCAGAAAATCCAGACAAAATCGATGCAAGGCCAATTATTACACCTGTTACCATTGTGAACATTCTGATGAGGCCTGCAGGTGTCGGCTTGGCCCAGCTTGACCAGGCCCTGTCTACATCAAATGCGCGAATCAAAAACGCACCGCCTAAAATGCTAACTAGTACTGCAAAAATCTCCTGAGTGTAACCTGATATAGTTCCAATTCCGCCAATTAACAACAAAATTCCTGGAACCCCCAAAAAGAACTTGGAATATTTAGAATCATACGCAATCATCTTTAGATATTTTCCAAACACTGCATAGGAATACTCGACACTTCGACTTACCTTCATTACACATCTTTGCACCGAAACAATGGGTACGACATTTTGTATGATTGGAATTACACTTTCATCATCCTCACCATCTGATACAATGACTGCACCATTTGCAGAAAAGCTGGTCAAAACGGATTTTACCTCGCGGATGATCTTTTCGTCTGCCTGCACTCCTCTATCTGCAACTCCTGCAACTATGATTACTTCTGCTTGGTAGCCCTTACTGGCTAGGTCTTCGTATGTTTTTATTGCAAAGAAGATGGAATTTGCATCAGCGTCTTCTGGATCTTGTAGGGCAAGCTTTTGTGCTGCCTCTATGCAAGAGTTTCTCCCAACTACTGGAGTCAGAACTCCTGCCTTATCACCAACATCGTTGTCCCTGTCTACACAAATTACCAAAAGCCTGCTTGTCAGTGGGGCGTCTAGTTTCTTTTCTAGTGTGTTATCCTTAAGAGACAATGTTACTGTGTATTGTAAAATTGCCTATTAACGATTTCCAACGATTAAAAATATTACAAATAGGAGTCTAGGCGTGATTATGCCGGGCGGGAATCAGCGGACTTGGTCTTTGATTCTTGTGCTTGGGTGATGTATTTCTCAAGTGTTGCCATTTCTTGGGATATGTCTGCGTCTGGGGTGGACTTTAGCTTTTCAGCAACAACTACTGTCTCCCTTAGGTAAGAATTGTAGGCGCGCAAGGAATTCATGAATTCAGAATAACTAGTCTGCCATTCTTCTGGGACGTCTGATTCCACAATGCTAACTATCATGGAGTTTATCTGAGAAGAGGAGACTTCGGCAATTGCGATATAGTTTTCATGTGTTATCTGGCCTGCAAGCATCTTGTCAAATTCTTCCCTGTCAGAATCTGAAATCGTTGCTTGCTGGTCAATTAGTGCATCAAGATTATCTTTTGGATTAGACACTACAAACTGTGTGGTGGAATTTTGTGGAATCATCCAAACTGCAAAACTCCCCGCAGTTATTGCAGCAAGTGCTATTGCTGTTATGATAAAGCCTTTTTTTGATTGCAACTTGGTTTGTTACAAAAAACTGTTGTTTATAATACAATTGAAATTCGCAAAAATTACGATCATTTTTTGCCAAAATTTTGCGTTTTATGATCTGGATGTGTTTTATTGATAAAAAATACGAATTATTACAAAATACCTCGAAAATCGTGATGTGTTTTACATGATAAATGTAGACTAGTCCATCGTGTAGTAAAATAATTTTTACCGCTTCTTGCTAAATACACGCACACCGTAGGTCCATCACAATGGCTCAAGCTTATTGTGTAAAATGTAGAGCAAAAAGGGAGATTAAAGATCCTAAAGTAACAAAGCTAAAGAACGGACGTCCAGCAGTAAAAGGCACTTGCCCAAAATGTGGAACCAACGTCTTTAGAATTGGTGCCCCTTAAGCTAAAACATTCCTTCTTTTTGACTTAAGCTCATATAGGTAGAGTAGTCTATGCACGTCATTGACCAAAACGGACTATGAAAAGCTCCTAAAGAGAATTCAAGACAGTATTTCCGCAAAAAAAACCGACACCGGTGAGCGATTTGAGCTGCCGGCGCCATATGTGATGTGGGAGGGACAGCGAACAATTCTGAGAAACTTTTTGGACTTTGCAAAAAAACTTCGACGAGACCCAGACAAGGTACTGCAATACCTATCAAAAGAATTTGCAACACCTGCTGAGCGAAGTGGAGAAAAAGCAATCTTTGTTGGAAGAAGAGAACCCCATGACTTTGTGAACTTGTTTTCAATTTATGTAAAAGACTATCTTGAGTGCCCAA
>CAYOBG010000135.1:0-3631 GCA_964402265.1 uncultured Candidatus Nitrosotenuis sp.
ACTGGGTTTCCGCAATCAGAGTTTTCCTTGCCTGAACTAATGGAAGGAATGTTTGATGAGGTCTCTGAAAGAACGCAAATCGAGCCTGGCGACACTGGTATATTCTCATTTGATGCCTCGTCTGATACAAATTCGCTATTCTGGGGTTTGCAAATAATGGATTATCAAAGTAAGGATTCAGTATCGATTTCAATTTCAAACATTTATGGAGATGAATTTGGAGAGTTTAGCTCAGACCAACCGGCGTTTTTTGAAACAATGAAGGTTGAATCAGCAGACATTTACAACTTCAATGTAAAAAATACTGGCACACGACCAATCAGTGTGGTAATGATGTTTACAAAAAATCCTGAAGAATCAAAAAACTTTACTGACGCAAACTCGCCACTATCAAAAACTCTACTTCCACTTGCAATATCTGGGGTATTGTTTATTGTTGGTATCATAATTACAATAATTGGGATAATAATACTAGTAATTGATTACAAGAAAAAACAAAATTCTAATTTTACCTAGTATTCTTTGACGACTATTTCGCCGTACTTGCCTTTTCCAAGCGAAACTTCTCCTTTGAAGGTGTTTGTGTAGCCGTTTTTGATCAAGATTTTGGAGCCGTTCTTTACTTTCTTGATGTCCTCGCCCCAAAGCGCGATTTTGATCTCACCTGCTTCATCAACTAAAAATGCATTGCACACCTCAGTTGTTCCGCCTACTTTCAGATTTACTGATCGTGGTTCTTCCATTCGCTCTACTGTTCCTTCAATGTCGATTTTGTTTCGCATGTTTTTTGCTTGGTCTGTTGTTACCACGAATTTGGATCGATACCAATCTATAATTAAGTTTTTTAGTTTTGGCAGGATCTGGCGGATTTTTCATCACACCAAACAAAACCCCAGATATCATATCTAGAGCAGTTATATACTCAGATTTGAAAAATGCTCTTGCAGAGGTATCGAAGCCCGGCCAACCGAGAGGGACTCAAGATCTTTCAAATAAGATATCCCTTCCTTTAGGGGTTCGTGGGTTCAAATCCCACCCTCTGCACTAACTGTTCCAAAAATTATACTTCAACGATTTCTGCAGTGGTGATACTGTGACTGGATAGGTCCTTGTGTAGTTGCGCCGAGGTTTGGTCCCGGAAAATCAAATTGCATCGATAACACTTCCAGGCTCTGGCACTCATGGGTAAATTATACACTTCTTAAAATTTAAATATATTGGACCTTTCGTCCACATTTTTGCAAAACATGATCAAAATCAGAAATTTCTGCATCATTTAGCTGCAAATGTGTAATTCTGTAGTCACAAACTGCAAACCAATTTAGTCAAGGCGCAAAAACAAGCCTTGTGGTAGACATTTTCTCTGTTTTTTACCAGTTGTGGTACTTTGGAATCTTTCTTTTGATGTTTGTTTTGAATATGGCGCCGATTTTGATGCCGCCAACATGGATTGTACTGGTGTCATTCCGTGCATTGGACCCAACACTGAGCCCACTTGCCTTGGCAGCAGTTGGTGCAAGTGGCGCAACACTTGGAAGGTTTGTCCTGCTAAAAGCTACTGGATACTTTAGCAAGTTTTTGAGTAGCGAGCGCAAGTCAAGCCTAGATAAAATCCAAAATTACATTCAGTCAAAAAAGATTGGATACTTTGCAACGTCTTTTGTGTTTGCTGCAACACCTCTACCTGACAACATACTATTCATCACATATGGTCTGATGAAGGCAAAAAGTGCTCAGATATACTGCGGGTATTGGCTTGGGCGATTTGCCGCATACTATGCAATGCTCTCAATTAGTGAGGTGGTATTGACGCCGTTCTTGCAAATATTTGAGGAGCGATACATGGGGGTTTTGGTAGTTGATATGGCAAGCGTAGGTATGCTGGTATTGTTTGCGTCTGTTAACTGGAATCTGCTAATATCAGAGAGAAAGATACGCTTTGTCAAGCCCAAGTTCTGGAAGCTATAGTTTCTTTGCCATGATGATGTCGTCCTTGTATTTTTTGTTGTGAAGAACGCCCTTTGGAATTCTGCCTATTTCTTTGAATCCGATTTCCTCGTAGAGGTTTTTTCCTACTTTGTTGGTATCAAAGACGTATAGTTTTACTAGCTTTAATCCTAGCTTTTTCTTTGCTTCTCCAAGACACAACCGGATAAGATCTGTTCCAATTCCTACTCCTCTTGCTTTTTTGATAATGCCAATTCCTAATGTGCCGACATGCCTTGATACATCAAATGAATCCCTGGTTATCTCGCAGCTGCCGACGCAAACCCCGTCAAGCTCAGCTATTATCATGACTTTCTCTCTTTTCTTTATTGATTCCAGTGTGGAATTGAGCCAGATTTTTTCTTGTTTTAGTGACATTTTTGTGGTCTTGGCAATGTCTACTCGTTCTTTTACTAGGGAATTTATCAGATTCATCAGATCTTTAACGTCTGATGGTTTAGGGTATCTGAAGATCAGGATTTTCTCAAAAATTTTCTTTTTTAGCAGGATCTCAGTCAATGATGAAGTGGTGAGATTCTCTCACAAAAAGCTATTTGTACAATAAAATTTTTGAAAGATTCGTGAAAGAGCTGGATTCATTGCGAGATGAGGTGCAAAAAAGAATTCAAAATGATCCTGCACATGATTTTATGCATGTGATGCGAGTGTACAAGAACGCACAAAAAATAGCAAAACATGAAAAGGCAAACCAAAGAATCGTGCTTGCCGCTGTATTATTACACGATATAGTCCAGTTTCCAAAGTCTGATCCTCGCTCAAAGACGGCATCTGCAAAAAGTGCTATTCTGGCTTCAAAAATCCTACAGAAATATGATTTTTCAAAAGATGAAATCAAAATAATTTGTAATGCAATACTTGACCATAGCTTTTCTCGAGGAAAAATTCCAAAGACATTGGAAGGGAAAATCTTGCAGGATGCCGATAGGTTGGATGCGCTCGGCGCAATCGGAATTGCAAGAACGTTCAGTGTCGGAGGATCTGAGGAAAGACCTCTCTACAATGAATCTGATCCGTTTTGTCATGTCAGAACACCTAATGATCATTCTTGGACGGTGGACCATTTTTATCGTAAACTATTACTGCTTGAAAAAAAGATGAACACAAAATTTGCAAGAAAAGAGGCGGAAAAAAGAACTAGAATGATGAAAAAATTTCTGTCTGAACTAAGTCAGGAAATTTAGCTTGAAATTTTTATTGTCTAAGAATGCTACTGCCTAAGATTCTCTAATTTTACAATTCTGAGATAACTAAAGTTTTTGTCTTTGATGGTTGGAACGTAGTCAAGTTTGATGTCGTCTGTTCCTTTTGCCTTCATGTTGATCTGAAATGTCTTGCATGAATCATTACGTATTGGTAAATATGAGACGCCTAGAAATTTTTCCAAACTAGACTCTGCCAGAATTGTGGGCTTCTGTAGGGACTGTTTTGCACAGAGATTGTACTTTACAGCATAATAGTCCTTACCAACTAGCTTCTTGGAAGTGATCTGAATAACTCCTGGACCATCTTGGGATTGGGTTTTAGCTATTCCCAAACTTGTAATTTTTTCATATTGGCGGTCTATCTTTTCCTTACCGCGGAAAAACCAAGTTGAATCCTTGTATAATTTGAGGCATTTGTGGAT
>CAYOBG010000135.1:3656-4071 GCA_964402265.1 uncultured Candidatus Nitrosotenuis sp.
CCCAAGTTTTTTGTATGGTTCATATAGATTCGCACATTTTTCTTCTTCAATTTTTGATGTTCCTGGTTGGGCAAAGACATTATCCGCAAGTGGGACAAGAATAATCGCAAATACGATTGAACACATTATGGGCCAAGACAACACATTTGCCCTTACAGTCAAACGCAAACTATGACGCATTCCTGAGAATCTATGCAAAACTAGTGAATCCTTGGAATGAGTCGTATTCGTCATAATTTGCGTTCACACAAATTTTAGGATCATGATATTTGTCTCTAATTTCGAGTTTGCGGTATGCCTGTTTTAAAAAAACACAGGGCGACACGGGAGACTTGTTTCGTATGACATGTTCTTACTGGCCAGTGTCGTGCCCTGTGAATTCTACTTTACAAAAACAATATTTGGGTATGATCAC
>CAYOBG010000136.1:0-4050 GCA_964402265.1 uncultured Candidatus Nitrosotenuis sp.
TGGTATCATCAATGAAAGAAGGTCTTGAAAGAGTAACCAAAATCAATGAACGACTCTCAATTAATCCACTGTGCGATGATTTCGGCAGTTGCAGTTATGATGGAGTAAAGTTTGGCTCAACTCCAGAACAAGTTCCACAGCAACCACCAAATGAGGAAAAAGTTGCAGAGATTATAGCCAAGTATGCAAAATCAAACCTCTCAGATCTAAAGTCAGATGCAGATTTGATACGAGAAGAGCTACAGCAATTCAAAAATACAATAAAGCAAAAAGAATCTGAAATAACACAGTTTAGAGAAAAATTAGGAGAGACAAGACAGCAAACGATGTCGAATCTTAATTCTGCAGACGATGTCAGTCTTACTCAATTTGATACAAGTGATTTATCCGATACTACAAGTCCAACTGAATTTGATATTGCAACTGATCAGGACATGATCAGTTTCAGCTCAATACAAAAAGATGATTATTCAAAATCATCTGAGATACAACAGCAAGAACTCAAGGATGGCGAGAAAAAACTCTTTGAGCTTCGCTGGAAGATAAAAAAGGCAGAGATAGACTATGAGCAGAGAAAAACACAAAACGACCAAATTGAAGATCTCACATCAAAGATAGAAAAACTAGAATCAAAAAAAGAAGTGCTTTTACTTGAAGTCAAAAGTCTGGAAAACCAAAACAAGGAACCAAAACAAGAGCTAAGAGAACTTGAACAAAAGATCTCTCAAGCAAGAAAGGAATATGATGAAAAAATTGCGGCGCAAAAAGAGCTTGGAGACACAAGATCAGTTCTAGAATACCTCAAGCTTGACAAAGAATCACTCAGAAAAGAGCTTGAAGAGCTACGCATAAAGACAAAAACTGCTGAAAAAGAATACCAAGAGCGCAGGGCAGCAAGTGAAGAGTTCGAGGACGTGCGATTTTCTGTTTCCTCACTACGTGCAGAAAAGGACACACTTACAGCAGAGCTAGAGCAAATGCGCACAAAGATCCAAAAAACTGAGATAGAAATCGAGCAAAGGCAACAGGAAAAAGAAAAACTTGGGGAATTCAAGGCAGTTGTTACTCATCTAAAGCTCGAAAAAGACTCACTGGAACAAGAACTCTCAGACCTGAAATCAAAGATCAAAAAATCAGAGTTTGACTATGAGCAAAAAAGAACTGCTACACAGGAAATGCATGACGTGCGAGACGTCTTAGCGTATCTCAAGCCCGAACGAGATTCATTAAAATCAGAAATAAACCAGCTTCGCGACAAAATCAAAGGCATGGAGGAAAACTATGATATAGTAAATACGAAAAAGCGCGAGCTTCAGATGGAATATGATGAGCTAAAATTTAAGCTAAAAAAACTAGAAACAGAATACGAAGAAAAAAGAAACTCTTTTTCTCATTTCACTAGATAGCTTTCTGCATTGGGGTTTTGCTGATCACACCAAGATATTTTGCTATCAGTACCCCAACCAATATCGCAACAGATATCATGACTATGGTACCAGATGGCGCCAAATCCAGATAATATGATAGAATAATTCCAGTTACTACAGAAAACACAGAGATCGACATGGATATGATAACAGTATACTTGAATCCCTTGCCAAACATCATGCTTGTAATGTTTGGCAGTACAATTAGCGCAGATATGAGCAAAATCCCGACAAGTCTCATTGATGTAATTACTGTGACGCCTGCGATTACAACAAAGACATAGTTCAGTCTATCAACGTTTATTCCGCCAACCTTTGCCTGTTCTTCGTCAAATGTGGAATGTAGTAATTGTTTTCTTAACATTACAAGCGCCCCAACAATTCCAATACTTATTAGAATAATCGTAATTGTATCTTCGTTACTAATCAAAAGTATGCTTCCAAACAAAAAGCTGAAAAGATCAACTGAAAATCCACCTGTCGCAGAGATTAGTAACACGCCCACTCCAAATCCAGAAACTAGTAGCACGGCAATTGCAGCATCGCCTGAAATTTTGGTGCTTTTTCGAAGCTTTGTTATTCCAAGTGCGCCTAAAATCGACACCGCGTATGCAGTCCATAGTGGATAGATTCCGGAGAACATCCCAACTGAAATTCCACCAAATGCCATGTGAGCTAGCGCATCTCCAAAAAGTGAATACCTACGCAAAACCAAAAACGTTCCCAACAAAGAGCAGATTACAGCAATTGCAGCCCCAGCAATTAGACCTTTTTGCATAAACGCATAGCTAAAGATCTCAAGGGCCATGTTCAGTGGTTGTGCATGTGCATTTGCATTGCAGATTCAGTATAAGTTTTGAGCAAATCCTTGTTTGAAAAGAATTCTTCTTTTTGTCCATGGAAGAACAGTTTTCTATTCATACATGCAACTCTGTTTGCAAGTTTTGATATTGCCTCTAGATCATGTGAAGACCAAACTATTGTGATCTTGTTTTCTTCATTTATTTTCTTAATTACACTATAGAATTTGTTTTGAGTGTCCACATCAACTCCTGTTACTGGTTCGTCTAGGATCAGCAAGATTGGATCCCTTACGAGTGCCTTTGCAATAAAAACTCGTTGAAGCTCGCCACCTGAAAGCTGTCCTATTCTCCTGTCTTTTAGTGATTCAAGGTTAACAGTCTTTAATGCCTCAAGAACCTTGTCGTTGTCTTTGCTTATCTTTTTGTAAACTCGATTCCAGCAACAACCACAGCTTTGCAAGAGAACTGCAGTTTTGTGGAGTTTTTTTTCAGGCAATAATCCCATTGCAACAACTTCAGATACGGTAGCTGGAAAGTTGGGCTCAAAATTTACCTTTTGAGAGACATAACCAACAAGTGGAAGTAATGGATAGTATTTTTTTGCCTCATAACCAAACAGTTTGATGGTACCAGTATAATTTTGCAGGCCAAGAATTGCTCGAAACAGTGTTGTCTTGCCAGCACCATTTGGTCCAACAATTCCAAGCAGGTCTCCTTCATCTACATCAAAGTTCACTTTGTCAATTGCAAGATTTCCATTATATGAGATGGAAACATCGGAGACTTGTAGCGCTTTCATTGACATTCAAGTGCCATTTTGATGTTCTTTAGATTTTCTTCCATTTTATCAAGATATGATGTTCCTTTCGAGAGCTCTTCCTGTGATACCCCCTCAAGCGGACTGAGTGTCAAAACTTGTGCTCCTGCCTCGTCTGCAAGTACCTGAGCCAACTTCGGATCAACTAGCTCTTCTGTAAAGATTACTTTGATTTCGTTTTCTTTAACAAAGTCAATGAGTTCTTTTAGTTCACTTGCGGTTGCCTCAGATTCAGGCACCACGCCAGACAATGAATGAATAATAATTCCATATCTATTTCCAAAATATGCAAATGCATTATGGAATGGAACAATTGTATTTTTTTTGCAATTTGACAGTTCTACCCTTATTTTAGAATCAAGCTCATCAAGTTTAGCAGAATATGCGTTTGCATTGTCTTCGTAATATTGCGCATTATTAGCATCAACTTTGGTCATTGCATCTTTGATCATTGTAACTTGTTGTTTTGCCAAGATTGGATCAAGCCATATGTGTGGATCATATGGAAGATGATCATGTTCATCTTCACTATCTTCTTCAGATACATGTTCATCTTCGGTTTTGATTAGAGCGATCCCACTGGCGGTTTCAATAAACAATACATTTGGGTATTCGCCGGAATCAATGAGTTTTTCTACAAATGGCTCCATACCTACACCGTTATAGACAAAAATGTCTGATTCTTTTAGTTCGATCAGATTTCCTGTGCTAGGTTCCCAGTCATGCGGTTCTATGCCTATTGGAATAAAGACTGAAACGTCTGCCTTTTCTCTGGCAATATTTTTTGAAAATTCGTATAACGGATAAAATGAAGCAATGACCCTAATTTTAGACGTCTGTGGTTCTGGTACCATGGCAGCTTGAGTTGGAAGCTCGTCTTGTGTTGTAGCCTGAGTCTGTCCAATGACTATGAAAACAGCTGCTACGACTGCAATTCCCGCTCCAATTGCGGCCAGAATTGATCTTTTCATATCATACCTAGGCGTGGGATTATTAATAAATC
>CAYOBG010000137.1:0-4042 GCA_964402265.1 uncultured Candidatus Nitrosotenuis sp.
ATTGATAAAAAATATCAGAATTTGACTCATTCCAGTTTGTAATAATTCATAGAATTCCATGCGATTGTTTTTTAAAAAAACAGAATCATCTAACATAGAAATGTTATGTAGATTCACACATTAATCATATAAAAAACTGTGTTATTATGAAGTAATGAAGATCAGCAATAAGCAAACTCGCCTTAGACTATCTATTGCAACTACCTTGACAGCAATGATCTTGGTGACCGGAGTAGTCATTCCGGCCATGAATCAAGCTTATGCAACAACAGCCTTTGGGGGCAGAGCCATGGCAATGTCGGTAAGCACGCCACTTGGAGTCACCACTTTTATGGACACTGGTCAATCATCAGAAGATGAAGTTGATGTCATTCCTACAACAATACAAACTCCACTTGCCACAGCAGATGGATTACTCTCAGTAGTTACAGGCTCTACTCAAGCAGACAGTCAATCAGCATTAGGAGAACTAGTTCTACTGCCAAATAATCCAAACAAGATAACTGCGTACTTTGTAATGGCAAAATCCAAAGCTACATGCTCTGAGGTTTCAGGATACAGCGACATCACAAGCCTTAGCATTGGAGGAAAAAGCATTGAGGTCACTGGACAACCAAACCAAGTGGTATCTGTACCAGGAGTGTTTACTCTTACCATAAACGAGCAGATTGTTAAAGGCAGCAGCATAACAGTCAATGCACTGCATCTGCAGACTACACTTGGTGCTGACGTGATAGTTTCCAGTGCATCCAGTTCAGCTTCATGTCCAACCACACTTGGCACACTGGGCCTTAATCTAGTTCAAACTGCATTTGGATGGGGCGTCCCATCACAACCAGGCTGTGTTGACTTTACTACAGGAGGAGGCTGGGTTAAACCACCACCAAACAAGGGAACATTTGGTTTTGTAGCAGGCTACAAAAATGGCGGAGATAACCCAAGAGGAAACTTGGAGTACCACGATCACACAATAGACATGAACGTGCATTCAGAAGATGTACTATACTACAATTGCGGTAGCTATGACAATTCCAGAGTGTTTGGTGGCCATGCACAAGTCAACCATTCCTCAGGATACTGCTATCAGGTATACGTGCAAGACAATGGAGAGCCAGGAAAAGACACTGATTACTATGCAATGTGGATATGGTCCCCACCAACAGATTGCCCAGTTGATGGCTCAATTCCATCCGGAACTCCAGTCTACGCCGTTGGTAACTATCTAGGCGGCGGCAACATACAACTACACACCAAATAAGAGCAACAAAGCTCTAAAACCTCATTTTTTAGCAATCATTTTTGTCAAACTAGAGTTTTCTTTTGGTTGAAGAATATTAAAAATGCGTCAGTGATTTTTATCCCTTACATTTTCTGCACCTGATGCAGTAATCGGACACTCAAGACTACCATCCTCTCTGCGTAGAATATTCTCCCATTGTAAGGGGCGCAGATTCGAAATATCATCTGAGCCTCCATCTGATTCTGGAATTATGCGATCAATTTCCCATCCATATTGCGAGTTTTTATTTCCATAATCAGTTCTTTTGATCCATGCACCACACTCATCCTTTCTCCAAATTGGCGCATCGAATGCAGTGATTGGAAAGGCCTTTGACCAAACCTGCCAAACAAGTTCTTCTGGAAAGTCCATATGATCTTTTTTTCTGGTACTAATCAACATAAAAATCGGCATGCAACATTGTTCTAATTATTTCCAGTATTGGAAATAATATTTCTAGTATTGCGTTGTAAAATTATTTTGAGGCAATCTTGAACATTTCTTTTTTGGTATAATACAGAACAAACTATGCAGAACTAGGCAGTTTTTGCAATTTGATGATATTATGGATTTAACCCATGAGGTGTTGGGTTGCCGTATTGAGCAACACGATCCAGTATGGGTTAATTCAAATCAAGTTTGTAGGTTTTTGCATACTGATCAAAGCCAAGGGTTTGATAGAATTTGTGTGCAGTCACTCGCTTGTTCCCAGACTCTAGTCGTATTCGATAACAGTTTTTCTCTGCCATTTTGATGCAAAAATCAATTAACGATTTTCCAATTCCCGTGTTTCTATGAGACTCCAGTACAACTAGTTCTGGAACGTACAGTTCTGGTTTTGTCTGGTTGAGCCTCGGCACGAAAATCACGCTCACCAAACCTACGATTTTTGAATCAAGTGTGGCTAGGAACATTTTCTTGTCTTTGTCTTTTAGGTATTGTAAGATTCGTTTTTCAAAGACAGATTTTTCTGGTTTGGTTTTTGGTTTCAGTCTTCCTAGTTGGTATAACAGAATGAGAATTTCGTTGGTGTCACTTTTTTTCGCTGCACGTATTTTGATACTTGTCACTTGCATACTTGTATCAGTTTTGGTATTAAACTGCCGTGGTAAATTTCAGATAATTGCCACTTAAATAATACAAAACACTCAAGGATGTTGTGACACTAAAAAACATCTCACTTAACCTACAATACAGAACAGACCGAGACAATTTAGTAACAGAATTTTTCATTCCGTGTCTGTCAAATTCCATAGAATACGACAGGGCAGTAGAATATGTCACGCTAAAGAGCATCTCCACACTATCGCTAGGACTACAAAACTTTGCAGACCATGATGGCAAGATTCGAATCATTACAGGTCATAGATATGGGTCTACTGACTTGGACATTTTAGGCAGGATATATAGAAAAAACGGATCATTTTCGCTTGGCTCCATTCACAACTCCAAGCTAGATATTTTGCAAAAACTGATCCAAAAGGACAAGATTCAGATCAAAATAGCAATACCAAGATCAGAGCATGTTGACGGTACATTTTCTGAAAGAATTGGAATATTTCGAGATGAAGAAGGCGACATGGTTGCATACACTGGAACATCAAATGAAACCTTTAACACTGAAAACCGCAACTTTGAGTCAATTGATGTCTACACCTCATGGAATGATAGGCCGCGAGTAGACATCAAAATTAGTGACTTTGAGCGATTATGGAACAATGAGACAAAATATGTCCAGGTGCACGACTTTACCTACGCATATCAGAGCAATCTGCTAAAATACGATTCCCACTGGGCAATAGAGACACTTAGCTAAACACAAAGCTAGATGCATCAATGTTTTTTGTGTTCTCCACAAATCTGACATGTGATAATTTGTAATAGATTATCTCGCCCCGTCTTTCAATTACTGCCAGGATTGGCTCTTTTCCCATTTTTGTAATCTCTTCAATGTTTTTTTGTAGGGTACCGATTTTTTCCTGCTTTCCTTCAGATAGTCCAAAGACTAGATATTTTGCGCCCTTTTCCCCGAACTGCCCGCGCTCATACACCCTAAAGTCAGAGCCAAAGCCAAACCCGTCTTTTACTGCATATCCCCTTACCCGCAAATCCCGGTAAATCAAAAATTTTGTCAGCGCGTTTTCGTCAAATTCAGAGCAAATCAGAAGCATTTCCTCAAAGTTGATTTTCTTTTTTCCCTTGGAAAGGTCAAGTTTTTTGTAGAACAAAAAGTACAGTGATTCAAATGGTTTTAGGAAAAACTTGGCCTGCCTTGTCTCGCCGTATCCTTTTGATTCCAGCTGATTTTGCATTTCCTTGTTTGAGATCAGCGTGTGATCATCAATTAGTATACCTGCAATGTTTGGCTCAGCATCAGTACTCATTTGCAAAAGGACTGGCCCAAATTCCATATAAGCGTGATTGGAGCCCTCTCACCGTTAAAATATAGGTATTTTACTTGACGATTCATCAGGTGGTATAATGCACGGAGGATGTTATAGAATTGGTAATGGGCAACCGTATGCAAGAAAAGAGTTCATCAAGGGTAAACCTCAAATAAAAATCGCAAAATTCCAAGGCGGAAAGAGGGCCGAATATGACTTTATCGTGCAATTATGCTCCAATGAAAAAACACAGATTCGCCACATGGCAATCGAGTCTGCAAGACTTTCAGCAAACAAGACCCTAGAGCAGACAACTGGTGAAACCGGATACTTTTCTGTTTTGAGAATTTACCCGCACATCTTACTTAGAGAAAACAAA
>CAYOBG010000138.1:0-3985 GCA_964402265.1 uncultured Candidatus Nitrosotenuis sp.
CCATCGAGGAGTCATTTGATCTCATGAAAGAGTCAGTCTCTGTTGCCGCAGCCGCCAGAATGAAGGCAAAACTAAAGCGACGCTGGCCATTAACTGAGGCGATAATCTGTGTCGAGCCAACCCAAAAGGCAAAACTTGGAACTCTCTTTGATCTTCTAGTATCACAGCTAAACGTCGAATCCTGTAAGATAATTGAAGTACAGTCAAGGTCAGGCCTAGAACTAATCGATGAAATGCAAAAACTAGGCATTCCATCAAGACCAGTAATTGAGATGGACAGAAAGAAAATCGGCCCCAAGGCAAAGCAGCACATGGGGGCATTGCTTTCTGCATTTTCTGCCACAAAACCGCAAGACATTGTGTCTAACCTACTAAAAGAAAAATCTCACACATTTGATGTCGGTGCTGAAAAAATCACGCTTGACTTGGAGGACTTTGTGATTGGCTTTGATGCCCAAGATGGGTATGCTTTCTCACAGCGTGACTCGCTAATCGTGTTCATATCCACTGCACGAAACCGCGAAATGATGGCGCGCGGCCTAGTCAAGGACTTGGCAAGAAGGTTGCAAACACTTCGAAAGGAGAAAGGTTACAACCCAACGGATGTCTTACAATCCGCATACGTTTTGGATCTTGATTCCGAATCACTTGAAATGGTAAGGGAAAAGGCAAAGGACTTGGCATTTTTGGTGCGTGTGCAAAAAGTAGAGTTTGATTCTGCGCCAAGCTCAAAAGATGACGACATTGATGGTCAAAAAATTCGCATCTGGATAGAGTAGTAAGCTAGCTTTTAGCAAATGTCTGTAGTTAAATATCAAAATCACTACTATGTAGCATGGTAAAGCAGATCAGTTTGGATGCTTGGCAAATACAGCACCTAGAGGATCTGCTAAAAAAAGGAGCAAGCATAGTAACAAAGACTGGCACTCCAATTGTTTTGTACAGACAAACATTAGAAGAGGAAGACGACTCGTATGAAGAGATTGTTTGCAGTCTTACTGAAAAACATGTAGTAGAACAACTAGTAATATCAGGCGGTGGAATTCCACCAACATTTAGACAGCAGATGATCTACACATTAGATGAGTTCCCGCAAAGGCTGATTAGAAAAAGCAAGGACTTGTTTTTGCAAACAGTCGAGTTGTTGGAAGAACAAATGAACTAACAAATTATAAAGACCCAGAAAAAAAATCCTCCATGCGACTTTTAGAGTTCCAGGCAAAAGAATTGTTTGGGCAATACGGCATCAAGACTCCAAAGGGAGCATATTCTAAAAACATAGACGAGGCAAGAGCACACGCCAAAGAATTAGGTTTTCCATTTGTGATTAAAATTCAGGTCCCAGTAGGAGGACGAGGAAAGGCAGGCGGTATACAAAAATGCCAAAACCAAGACGAGTTTGACCTCAAGTACCCACAGGTATTAGGCATGACCATTAAGGGCGAGAAGGCGCGCGCTATTCTGCTTGAAAAAATGGCAGAATATGAAAAAGAATTGTATTTATCGTTATTTTTGAATCGCTCAAAGCGATGCTACACCATTATCGCATCAGGTGAGGGAGGAGTTGAAATTGAATCAGTCAAAAGCCAGATAATTCGTGAGGTTGGCCTAGGTGAGGTTGATGCCAAAACAGCAGAAGAAGTGGCAAAGGCAATAGGACTGTCAGGGAATTCTGTTTCAGACTTTGTAGACATGCTACAAAGACTATCAAAGTTAACAGTTGAGAAAGAAGCAGAGCTTGCAGAGATAAACCCAGTTGCACTACTCAAGGACGGGACACTGCTTGCACTGGATGGCAAAATAATCACAGATGACAATTCCAATTTCAGACATCCAGAGATGGAGAAATATCAAGAAAAAACTGAGCTTGAAGAGCGCGCAGAAAAATCAGGATTCACACTAGTGGAATTGGAGGGAAACATTGCAGTTGTAGGCAATGGTGCAGGCCTAGTAATGTCAACACTTGATATGTTAATTGACAATGGTGGAAAGGCTGCTTGCTTTTTGGATGTAGGCGGTGGGGCCACTACTGAATCAGTGTATGAAGCACTAACACTAATTTCAAAAATGAAAAAAGTAAAAGCAATTCTAGTAAACTTGTACGGTGGAATAGTAAAGACTACTACTGTTGCATCTGCATTTATCAAAGCGTATGATGATAAGCTAATTGATCTTCCAGTGTATGCAAGACTGATGGGCGCAGAATCTGAAAAGTCAAAAGAAATGCTCAAAAGCACCAAGACGAAAATGTTCGACTCTGTAGAAGAGGCAATCAATGGTGCAGTAGTTGGGGTATCAAAACATGGCTGATATCTACGAGATTTTGCGAGGCAAAAAGGACGAGTCTGGCTCATACCAGAAAATGCCAGTGATTGTTCAAGGGATTACAGGCACCTTTGGCTCGCTGCATGCAAAAATGATGATGGAATACGGCACAAATGTAGTAGCTGGAATTACACCCGGCAAAGGCGGCCAAAAATTCGAAGATAAAGTACCAATATACAACACAGTTAAAGAAGCAGTTGATGCGACTGGCGCTAAAATCTCAATAATGTTTGTTCCAGCAAAATTCTTTTTGGGTGCGGCAAAAGAGGCATTAGACGCAGGAATCAAGCTTCTAGTTGCCATCCCAGAGCATGTCCCAATCAGGGATACGATGCAGGTACTAGACTTGGCAAAACAAAAGGATGCCATAGTAATTGGTCCTAACACGCCCGGCGTGATGATACCGGGTTTGATCAAAATCGGCATAATGCCCGCAAGCCCCTTCAAGTCAGGCAATATTGCAGTGTTATCAAAGAGTGGCACCTTACTGTATGAGATCTCAAATGCCATATCCAAGGCAGGCTTTGGCCAGTCCATCACAATTGGGATTGGCGGAGACCCAGTAAATGGAACAAGGCTCATTGACGCATTTGAGATGGTAAAGGACGATCCAGACCTCAAAGGAATTGTTGTGGTAGGCGAGATAGGTGGTGACTCTGAGGAAATACTTGCACAGCACATCATTGATACTAATTTCAAAAAGCCAATTGTTGCATACATTGCAGGACGCAATGCCCCAAAGGAAAAGAGAATGGGGCATGCGGGTGCAATAGTCATGGGAACTTATGGTTCTGCAGAATCCAAGGTATCCATGTTCAATAAGGCAAACATTCCGGTAGGCAAAAGGCCAAACGAGGTTGCCATGTTTCTAGCAGGCAAGCTCGAAAAATCCAAAGACTAAAAAGGACTGAAAATCAGGTTTTAAAAAGATGCCAATTACAGACCCAGAAAAGAAAAGAATCGCCCAGGCAGCAAGACTACACATGAAGATCTGTCTTAACTGCGGAGTTCGAAATTCAATGGCAGCATCAAGATGCCGCAAATGCCGCGGACAGTTCCTAAGACTGAAGAATAGAACACTCGGCGCCAAAAAGTAGGGTCTAGTATCGCACTTTGCGCAATACTGCGTATGGCGTTTTTTGAGATTCGCTCGGTAGTATCAATTCAGTATTGCCAGAAAAGATTTCTATTTTTGCCATGACTTCTGAGAATGCCTTATCACCTTCCAGTACTTGCAGGTATTCCTCAGTCCAAGACCAATTTGAATCGGGATTGCACGAATATACAATCCAGTGGTATTGTCCATTTATTTTGAGAACATCAAATGGGTATGCCCTGCAATCAAACGGTCTTTTATCATATATTGAGCACTTGGAGTCAATCCAAAAAACACATTCAGTAGAATCTTTCTTTTTGTTTACGGCCTTTATGACATTGCCTTGTACTTTTCTGTCATGGAGAAACTCGTCAGTGTCTTTTCCTATAGAGTGCAGCTCGGTATAGTCAGAGTCAAACACTAGGGGTACTGCAGAATCAGTACAGCACCCTTGTGATTTGCAGATCTCGCAAAGCTTTGAGAAATCAGCCACAGACAGATTAGGCATGCAATTCTATTTAGGAGTTAATTTTAGCCGTGCTTTTTTGCACGAATAAAGGACAG
>CAYOBG010000139.1:0-3827 GCA_964402265.1 uncultured Candidatus Nitrosotenuis sp.
TGCCATTGCACCAATGTCAACACCAATGTTGATTGTGTTTGCAATCAAAAGCAAACTAGTAAGTGGAATTACAGTTTTTTTCGAGAATTGATTTTTTATTGCAGTGCCAAGGCCTTTGCCTGTGATTAGGCCAATTCTTGCACACATTTCCTGAATCGCATTAATTAGTGGATACTGAAATGGGGCAAACCAAAGCATGCCTAGGCCAAATTGCGCCCCAGCCTGTGAATATGTTGCAATTCCTGAAGGATCATCGTCTGCTGCCCCAGTTATTATTCCAGGTCCAAGATTTTTGAAAAAACTCTTGAGCTTGTTCAATGCTACATATTGTATGATTTTTGTAGATAACCCAAGCGGTTGATTATCAGCCAAGAAGCTAGTCAATTATGAAAGAAAAATCAAAAATGTGACAGAGAGATTTAGTGTGATTCTGGTATGATCTGGGAAAATGCTTTAGTATTTTTTCATACAAGTGAACTCGATTCGATTCAAGACTGATTAGTGATTCAGTTTAGTTCCTTTTCCCCTACAGTTTTGAATCGAGTCTTCTAAAAACATATCAAAACTAAACCGATCTGATCAAAAATTTGCAAGGATTGGTTCGATCATCATAACTAATGGCAAGACTTTTATCGAGTTTTTCGAGGGTTTGTGACAAGGGAGAGTATTGAGTAGGCAACATAGTCCGCTGGACGTATGTAATCATATTTTGGAAATGGATGAGTCCATTAGATTCGTTGGAAGAATAAAGGACAAAAAAGTAGTTGCGTTTGCCCGAAACACCTCCAAAACACCGCTTTTGGATTCAGAGCTAGGCAACATGGCGCATTATTGGGCATCAATTAAGGCAGGAGTCGAGGAAATGTTTGATGGTCCCTTGGGCAAGACGAACTGGATGATTACTGCAAAAGAATATGTCAAATTAGTAACCCTGTTTTTGGACGATGGTCTGCTGATTTTCTCACTTGAAGTAGAGGCAGACCACGATGAGATAATCAAAAAAATCCAAAACCTGAACTTTCAGCTATAATAAAAAAAAGAGTTTAGGGTTGTGTTGCCCAGCCACGCTCCATTAGGACGCTTGCTGTATCAGGCATTACACATACCGCTGAACCATCAGACTTTTTGAGTAACAGTTGTAGGCCTTCCTTGCACTGAACCTCTCTTGGTTCGATTCCTTCATTCATTTGTTTTAGTGGGGCCATGACTTGACCGTCTTCCATCATGGAATCTTTCATGTTGTCTTCCATCATGGAATCTTTCATGTTGTCTTCCATCATGGAATCTTTCATGTTGTCTTCCATCATGGTATCTTTCATGTTGTCTTCCATCATGGTATCGTCCATGTTCTCACTGGTATCATCCATCATTGAATCATCCATTGATTTGAGTTCGATGTCAAGGAATGGACAGTTTACAATGAATCCACCTAGCGCAGTGCTCAGCTCTTCACTTGATGCCGCATCAGAAATCTCTGATGCCATTGTAAGGAATCTTGCCTGTTCTGGATCTGCCCATGTCGCAGTTTGGATTCTCCAAAACGGAGAATAGAATTCATCGCCCGCATCAGTTGAGCCAATGCTTGCCTGGAATCCGGCAGGGCCAGTTCCAGTTATTCCGTTTGTGAAAACGTACAGATCAGATGCTGCAGACGATACTAGTGTTTTACCTATTTTTTCAACATGTATTACTCCTAGCATTTCTGCTACATCCGGAGCGGATGCATCAGTTGCGATATAGTAGATAGTTGAACCATGAGGTCCAAAACCTCTATGTGCCACAAATGTCACTACCATGTTTTCTGTATCAATTTCAAGAACTTGGCCTCCTCCATACGGAGTTTGGTCAGTGAGTTCTTGGCTTTCTCTGATTGGTAGATTTCCTCCCTCCCACTGTATGAATGGACAATTCACTACAACTCCAGTCTCCTCAATTGTTAATTCACCCGCATCTTGCGCTGCCAAGATTTCATCTTCTGATGTTAGCTCTCGAGCAGCAGACTCGTCAGTCCATGTTACATGTTGGACTGCCCATGCAGGGCTATACTCTGGATCACCGGGTTGCGAATCCGCAACGTTTGGTTGGAATCCAACAGGACCAGGTCCTGGTACGCCGTTTGTGAACTCGTAAATGTTTGCAAGAGCATCCTTTGGTGTGTTTTTGAGTGCTGGTGCATACACTACTGTAAAGCCCAAAAGATCTGTTAGATGATTTGCTACTTCTTCGTGTGATGCTTCAGTTGTGATATAGAACACCTCGTTTCCATCTGCATATCCCATTACTAGTGGGATATCAAGCGGAATTGAGGTATCGCTCAGGTCTTGCATTACAGCGTTTGCTGAAAATGCAGTGCCTGAAAACAACATTGCAACACTAAAGATCGCAAATGTGATCTTAAGCTTGTGTTTGTCGATTTGAGATGTTCTCATGTTATAGAACAACAATGGCTAAAGATAATTAAAATTTCTTCCAGATCAGAACCAGATCACACCGAAAAATCGGAATGAAACATGTTGTTGTATGGCATTAGTGACACCCCAATTGCTAGTGGGATTAGGAACAAGCCAATTCCAATCGCAGTAAGTATTATTCCAAGGTACAGACAGTTCTTTGCCCTCTTTGGGTTATCCTCTTTTATTACAAAATACGCAATCACACCGCCAATTACATTAAACAATATTGGCAGCAAAAACCACCAAGCGCTGCGCCTTCTTACTTCCATGGTATGATCACCACACCAGTTCTAAAAAACATTGGTTATTTCAGATATTTTTTGAGTGGAAACTTTTCATGTCCCGGAATTTTTGCAATCTCAAATCCTTCCGGTCTTTTATCAAGCGGCCGTGTGGCATCTATTCCAAGTTTTGTGGTTAGAAGATTTTTTTGATCACTTGACGGATCAAGACTAGAGCCACGGACCTTTTGTATGATGGTGAGATTTTTGTCCGCCTGGAATCTTGTTGCCATTGCATATTCGACTTGGACAGGATCTGATGGATTGATATCATCATCTACTATTGTGACCATCTTTAGTGAACGGTGTGCAGCAAATGTCTGCTCGATTGCTTTTTTTCCGTCGTTTGGTTTTTTCTTTGATATCTGAACTACTGCGTGCAGCCAATTGCATCCGCCGTCTGACATTACAACTTGTTTTGTTTGTGGGAACGCCCTTTTGACATCGCGGTTTAGTTTTGACTCAATTGGCATCCCCATTAGCAATCGATGTTCTGCAAAGCCTGAGAGTATGTCATGAAAGATTGCGTTATTTCTGTAGTAAAGATTTTCTAGCTCAAATACCGGTTGAGTCCTTGCAAAGTCATAAGTTCGAAGCATTTCGACCATCCATTCTTTGTGGGTCTTGTCTGCAAGAATCTTTCCCTCCATTACAATTTCAGTACCAGAAGGCACTGCCATCTTACAGTATGGTAGTTTTGTCAGGATAAGCTTGCCGCCAAGAATTGCATTTGCAATTTCTAGCTCGTCTTGGCCCCATTCTGCCTGATATGCGCCTGCAATCGATATGGCGGGATGAACTCCAACTGTGATTGCTACCTTGAGGTCCTCTCCATGTTCTTTTGCATCCATAAACGAGCGATGCAGGTGCCTGCCTTCGACCATTCGAACGGAAAAATGGGTCTTATCAATCGGCATCAGCCTATGAAATGACGAGTTTTGCGTCTTTTTTTCTGGGTTTTGTGTGTGTATTATTGAGGATGTGATGAATGGCCCTGATTCCTTCTCAAAATGAGTAACTATAGGTAAAATTGATAGATCCTTTGATCTGTTTTCAAAAAACTTGCCATCAGATATGACCTTGGGCTTTTTTG
>CAYOBG010000140.1:0-3794 GCA_964402265.1 uncultured Candidatus Nitrosotenuis sp.
TTACGTTTGAGTGGATTATCTTATCAGAAACGCGTACTGTAAAGTAGCTGTGTTCACCCTTAATGTTAGAATAAAATTCCCTCTTGCCAAAGATTTGATATCCCATTGCGGCACATGCACGAGAAAATATGTTTGCCGCAGATTCTACTCCACTTCCCTGTGGACCGCCAATTAACCAGCTAATATCACTAGACACAGACGATCTATACCCTGTTTGCTTTTAAGAATATGGATGATTACTTTATCCACCGGTTGCGGCTTCAAACAAGGCACACTCACATTTGTCTCGCTCACCGCAATAAGGACAGACACAAACGCATTTTTCAATTGCATTGCCACATTCTATGCATAATGCGAATTCTTCTTGATCATCTGCCAAAGTCATCATACAAACAACAACAAATCTTATAAAGATTTGATAAAGTTCTGCTTTGACATGAAAGAGATCCTACTTACTCGGAAACTGCACGATTTTGCAATAAAAGAGTTGCAAAAAAAATACAAAATCTTCATTCATACAGGCAAGATTCCAATGCCAAGAAACCAACTCTTGGAAAAGATCAGAAATGTTGACGGCATGATTTGCTTCCCATACGATACAATAGATGATAAAATAATTGAGAGTGCAAAAAACCTCAAGGTAATTAGCACATATAGTGTTGGTTATGATCACATTGATTTAGAAGCTGCCAAAAAACGTGGAATCAAAATCGGGTACACACCAGAAGTGCTTACAAATGCCACAGCAGATCTTACAATAGCATTGATTCTAGACATACTACGCCGAGTAACAGAAGGCGACAGACTAATTCGAAAAGGAAAATGGCAGGTGATCTTTGGAGCACATGATTATGTAGGAGGGGATCTTGAGGGAAAAACTCTTGGTATTTTTGGCATGGGGCGAATTGGTCAGGCAGTGACAAATAGAGCTCGAGTTTTCGGCTTGGATATAATTTATCACACAAGAACCAAACTGCCAAAAAATCAGGAAAGAAAACTAGGTATCAAATTTGTTAGCTTTGATGACTTGATTAGAAATAGCGATATTCTATCAATTCATGCTCCATACAAAAAAGAGACTCACCATATTATCAATTTGAAAATATTAAACAAAATGAAAAAAAGCGCATTTTTGATCAATACTGCACGTGGTAAGATAATTAATGAATCCGACCTCATAAAGGCACTAAAAACAAACACCATTGCCGGTGCTGCAATCGATGTATTTGAGAAAGAACCAATTGGAAAAAGCCACGAATTGACAAAACTTGAAAACGTTGTGCTTGTTCCTCATATTGGAAGTTCCACTGTAGAAACACGTAAAAAAATGGCACAGATCACAGTACAAAATTTGATTTCGGGTTTAGAGGGAAAGAAAATGGCATATTCTGTTTAATGTTTTCCAAATGCTCTAGACTTGACTGGTATACAACCAGATCCTCACCCAACCAAAAACACATAGAAACTTAAAATTTAACCCCAAATGTTGTAGTGTTATGTCCGATGAAAAGCCACATTCATTTGAAAAACTAGAGCTGACTGCAGAGGAATTGGCAGAATTAGTAGAAGCGGAGGCAAAAGCGTCTGCTGCAAGACTAGCTGCTGCAAGATCGGCAGTAGAGGCAAAAGTCGAAAAGGAATACCAAGCAGCTGCAGCACAAGCAGTGTCAGTTAAAACCAGTCAATCATTTACCGATAAACGTAGTCAGGAGAGAATATTTAGGAGAGAGATCGGGGAACCAGAATTCTTTCGTTATAAAAAAGACCTAGTTCCAATGAGACAAGTACTTACGGATGAAGAGCAAGAAGAAATCTCAAAAATGGTCGAGATTCCATCAGACAAGACAGCTCCATACAAACCAGAACACATACTCAGTCCAGAGTTTGGCGGTATGTCCAATTATGAATCCGGAGTAACTGGCATGATAGAAGAGTCCAGACAGAGACTAAGCAGATTAAAAAACAGTCAGGATGCTAATCCAGATGAAATTGCCCTGGCAGAGCAAGACCTGAAATATTTAGATTCATTATACCAGAACTATTATTTTGGCATGAATGTTTTCCGTTCAGCAAAAGGCGGAAGAGAGAAAATTAAAGAGTGATTGGTGATATAATGAACAAAAACAATTTCGACATCATCAACGCAAGAGTCACTTTCAAAAACATACCAATATACAAGATAGCAAAATTCGCATTCGACGATGTAAATGCGGCATGTGAAGCATTTAAGAAAATTCCCGGAATTTCCGAATGTGTCATACTACAAACAGGTAGTAGGGTGGAAATATTCCTAGTAAACAACCATGAAGTTGCAGATGAGACACAAGACGCAAGAAGAACTGAAGGTAAAGGACTCACAATAAATAAAATCAAAGAAACTTGGCTATCACTTACAAAACTTGACCAGTACGATATTGATCACCTAGATCAGATTCTGGAAGTGTATGTAAACACGGATGTTTATCCACATCTGTTGAATCTTGCATCAGGTTTGGAATCAATAATTGTCGGAAATGAGTCAATCTTAGATGAAATAAAGACTGCCAACGCAAGTGCAAAGGCGGCCAAAACATCTGGTAAAATATTAAACAAATTATTTGACAGTGTAAGTCGAATTGCAACCAAAATCAGAGAAACCACTCAAATTAGCAAAGACATAGTTTCAATTGGCACAAGAGCAGTCAAAATTGCAGAGGAGTATGCAGGGTTAGATGCGAAAAAACGTGTCCTGCTAATAGGAACTGGAGAGACGGCGTATACAGTATCCAAAGCGCTTAACAAAAAATCCTACGCATTTGATGTTTCCAGCATGACAATTGAGCGTGCTACAGACTTTTCAAAAATACTTGGTGGAAAACCAATAAAATTTGAAGAAGCGTTATCAAAATTCGACAAATACGATATCATATTTGTCTCCACTACAGCAGACTATTTCCTAATCACATATAACAGAATAAGAATAGTCATGGAAAGCAAAAAGACAGGCACTATGATCTTAGACATATCAGACCCAAGAGCAGTAGAGGAAAGTGTATCCATGATTCCTGGAACAAAACTGATGTTCAGAGACCAAATTGATGAAATGGAAGAAATTGACACCAAAGCCAGAGGTGAAAAGATTCTAGCTGCCGAGAAATTAATCAGTAAAGAGGCTCCAATTCTTGAGGCATCAATGACACTACTCGATCCAGAGCCATTGAGCAAAGACGTATTTTACAATGTGGATTCGCTAAGAAAAAAAGAGTTGGAAAAGGCATTAGAAAAACTGGGAGAAACAAATGAAGAGAAAATCAAGATCATTGATGAGCTGACAAAGACCCTAATAGAAAATATCATTGCAATTCCAGCAAACAGTGCAAAACAAATATCAGAATCCAAGTCATAATTTTTGACTGTGGTTAATAGTCCGTAACAGAAAAGATTCTTAAAAATTATTTTACTTGATCGTTTGCGAGTTCAATGAAACACAATATATAGTAGGACTTTTTTATTATCGCTAAATGCCAAGACTTGTGTGTAGAGATTATGGCTTTGACTGTGAATTTGTCGCAGAGGGCCAAGATGTTTCAAAGGTAATTGATGAATATAGTAGGCATTCTACTGACGAACATGGCATTGAATATTCTAAAGAAGCGCTAATGCAATTCATAATAAGAAAAGGCTGAACAGATTAGTAATTTAAAAAAACCAAGAAATAATTCTTAACCGTAAGATTCGTATTTTACTTCAAAGCTGTCGTCTTCGCGTTTGTCATGATATGTTACAAAGCCTTTTGGTGTAAGATAGTTCATTAC
>CAYOBG010000141.1:0-3783 GCA_964402265.1 uncultured Candidatus Nitrosotenuis sp.
GCCATGTCAATGGCCATGAAATTTGATTTTTGTCATTGTTTAAAAATTTAATAAAGTTAAGTGTGTCTCTTGTTACTTTATAATTATAAAATATTGATGATTTCAATATTGAACTAGAAAATATGGTCTAACCAATTTGTTGTGTTATGTGGACTCGTCAAGCTTTACACTGTTTGTATCGCTGACCTTTGTCAGGACGTCTTCTATCATTTTTTGGGCAATTACCTCGTATCTTTTGCAGCTAAAGCACGGTTGCGGGTCATCCTCATATCTTGGTGTCTTGCCTTTTTCATCAAAGTATGATTGAAGCTCAGCATCCGTGAATCCATATTTTATGTTCAGGTTTTTGTTTATCTGGACTAGTTCAACTTTTTTTGTCGATGCGTACTTGTGATACTCGTACATTGCATCCTGGTATGATGCGCCACTTGCTAGCATCTGCTCCTTTGCAGCAGTTGCCTGCTGGATCTTTTGGTCTAGGTGGTTGAACTGCTCCCAATACATTTCGTGGTATTGTGAAGGAACATGGCTTAGGAATTTGGAATAGGCATTCTTTGGAGTGAATCCTTCATAGTCCTTGTGCATTTGGTTGAGGTCGCGTTGCAGCTGGTCTTGCGCAATTCTTCTCTGCTCTGCAACAAATTTTTGCTGCTCTGTTTGCTCTGTTTTTATGACTCCTGATTTTAGTTCTTCCAGGATTTTCTTTGATAGCTCAATTTGCTGCAGTAACTTTTGTGCAGTCGGATTTTTTGCAATCTGGTCACCGTCAATTCTTGTAAAGTTTGCAGAAGCTGGCTCTGCAAAAACATTTTGTGTTGATATCAAAAACAATGCTATGGCAACAAGTGGTATTGCTTGCCCAATACCTATCATTGTAAAGTTTTACTAACTAGAATTATATAAATAATTAGGGTACTAATCATTAGTTATATAATGACCTTACAGGACAAGCTAGACCTTCAATCAAGCATCGGGTTTGCCATAAAATCAACGGAAAAATCACTAGAGCGCGTGCTGGACTTGGAGCTAAGGGCGCGTTGTGGTTTGACTGGCGGGCAGTGGAAGGTGATTTTGGTTTTAGCACTATCTGACGGACTAGCTCAGAAAAAGCTAGCGGAGATGATCTTTGTTGAAAGTCCTACACTGGTTCCAATCATAGACAAGATGGAAAAAGATGGCCTTGTGCTCAGAAAGCCTGATTTTACAGATAGGCGAACAAACAGGATTTTTCTTACCTCAAAATCAAAAAAGCTAGTTGATTCCATAACCGAGTGTTTGCTGGGCTTTAGAAAATCAATTACTCTGGGAATATCGGAGCGTGATCTTGGAGTGGCAAGACAAGTCTTGCAGGCAATCTCACAAAACACTGAAAGGATTGCAAAAGACAAACATGATCTCGTACTAAAAAATCCACACAGTGAATTCTACAAGAAAAAATAACTAGTTTTCAACGCGGACATTCATTGTCTGCAATAGTTCTGCATATTTAGTCAGCATTGCAAAAAATCGCAGTCCTTCCTCTGTTGCAAAATATCTCCTGTTTTTGCGGCCAACATCTGTCTTAAGCAGGCCTGCATTGACTAGCTTTTGGCATTTGTCCAAAACAGATGTATGGGATATGCCTGCCTTTCTAGCTATTACGGAAATTAAGATGCCGTCTTGTCCTGCATTTGTAATTGTCTCCATTATTTGCCTGACTAGCTCCGTTGCCGAACGGTATTGTCTTGGTGGTTTCATGCGAATCTTTGAGCCTATTCTGGTGGGAATTTGATACTTTATCAATTTATATCGATATAATATAAAACACTAATAAAACATTTGGTAAAACTCAGGTTTAATCAAAACTTAAAAAGCCAAGCTTTTCGATATCTGGATTTTAAAAAAATAAGAAAAAATGGAGTTATTGAACCATTTCAAACTCTACAGTAATTGACGCAGCTATTTCCCCGCTTACTGTCTGATAATAGTATGGAGGAACAACGTACAAGCCCTTGTACGACTGGTATCCGCCGTATGGGTTTACTATGGAGGTTGTGGATTCGATGTTTTTGACTGCGCCGACATTCATTCCAGCAAGCTTTGCCATTGATTCTGCACGGGACTTGGCGTTATCAAATGCCTCTGCATTTAGTCTGTCTCGAAGCTTCTCTATTGCCCCATCAGAGACTGACAGAAAAGTACTCTCAACGTACGCGCCTTCTTTTTGGGCTGCATTTGAGACCTTTTCGATGTTAATGGCACTTGTTCGCACTATGATCTGAGAGTATGTCTGGTATGTGGATGACTGCGTTGGTCCGTAATAGTACGGGTTCACATTCACACTTGCAGGCTTTATCTGGTCTGTTTCAATTCCGGATTCTTGCAAAATGCTGACTAGCTTTTTGTATTTTTCATCGTATTCTGTTAGAACGGAATCAAGCTTGCCTGGTTTTGTGTTAATTGAGACATTGAGTGTTATTTTACCCGAATCGTCTTCAACAGGTGTTCCATCCGGAGTTGGTTCCCCTGATCCTGCCTCTCTTAGTACAGGATATGCTGGCTGTGCATACATTAGGTGAGTTGCATAGACTCCCTCAAAGCCAAATCCTGCTTCGGTTAGCTTTCTTACGATATCTGAGAAGCTCTCAATGTTGGTCTCTATTGCAGTGGATGAATAGATGCTAAATGTGCTTATTCCGGAATATGACGGCGCCCCACCATACATTGGGTTGAGTGACATTTGTCCAACTGTAATGGAGGTGTTCTCGTCTGTTCCAAGTGTTGTCTTTAGCTCGCCGACTATTTTGTTTGTCTTTGCTTTCTGCTCGTTGAGTGCCGATACGATATCGGTTGGCTGTGTCTGTACTGTTACAATCATTACTGCCTGATCAGGTTCTACCTTGATTGATGCGTCCCCCGTTACCTTGACTGATGGGGTGACCACCTGGCCTAGTGCGCCCTGTGTTGGTATGATTGCAAATATTGCAACCAGTGCAATTAATGCTGGTATTGCGTATGATTTTTTGTTCATGTTATTGAGCGATCGCTCGCTCAAATCTATTTAAGGTCTGCTCATAAAATATCACATTTTCTGTTGTGGCATGATCTACTGTATGATTGTACCACCTTCTGACTGGGGTTTTTCTGCCTAACTATATGTAGTATAATGTACCATGATATTATGATCTAAAAATTGTATGTAATGATCAACCCGTCCTAATGAACCAGAACAATTGACTCTTTGTTCTCGGTTCTAATGATGTCCGTTACTTGTTTTTCATGAATGGCAGGCAGTGGATTTGCACATCTTCCGCATTTTGGAAAGATTATCTCTGCGTCATAGTCTACCTCACCAATGCATCTCTCACAGACGGCGCAGTGTATGACTTTGGTATCATAGATATTCACTTGTTTGCACCTCCTTTTTTGGGATTGGAAGCCCTTGGAGGGCAAAGAAAGCGTCTCACCCTATCAATTACGGTTTTATCGTTTGCTCTTTTGCTGGCCACAATTAGGACCGTTCTGTTGTCCTCAAATGGAAAGTGAATGATTTTTGTCTTTCCTCTGTATGTGGTGCAATATGATACATCTCCGAACTCTTCATCAAAGTCTTGCTGCATTGATTTCTGCAGAACTATTTGCATCAGAAAAATATCTCTGCGCTCTTTTGTTAGGTCAAGTGCCTTTTTGCCCCAAAAATCAATCATTCTTCCCTGCTTGTTGATGACTCCAAACATTTCAACACCTGCAATGTTTGCTAGCTTTGGGGCAGCTGCATACCTTAGCAGCTCAAGTGACGACATG
>CAYOBG010000142.1:0-3746 GCA_964402265.1 uncultured Candidatus Nitrosotenuis sp.
CTATCACATAGACTTGATCATTGTGGATTAGAAATTGCAGATTGAAAGGCCCCCTGATGTTAAATGATTTTGCGATTCGAGTAGCGTAATCAGTGATGGTTTCAATTTGTTTGTTTGATAGTCTCCATGGAGGTATTACCATCATTGCGTCCCCTGAATGAACGCCTGCCGCATCAATATGTTCGACTAGTGCTCCAATGAAGACATTTTTTCCATCAGATACTCCATCAACATCGACTTCTAGCGAGTTTAGCATGAATTTTGTAATTACAACAGGATGGTCAGGTGATAGTGTAGTGGCCTCGCCAACATATCGCGATAGTTCCTCTTGCGACCACACAACCTTCATTGCAGCACCTGACAAAACGTATGACGGCCTAACTAGAACGGGATAGCCTACCTTTATTGCAAATGATTTTGCTTCTGCAAAATTGGAAAATGCCTGCCATTTAGGCTGCTTTATGTGCAGTTTGTCCAGCACTGCGCTAAATTTGGAGCGGTCCTCTGCCATATCCACATCGTCTGCGGATGTACCAAACAGCTTGATTCCGGCCTTTGCAAGCTTTGGTGTGAGATTGTTTGCAGTCTGCCCGCCCACTGATGTCACTATTCCCTTTGGATTTTCAAATTCCGCAATATCCAGAATTCTTTCCAGTGTGAGCTCCTCAAAGTACAGTCTAGAGCAAATATCGTAATCAGTTGATACGGTTTCAGGATTACAGTTCACAACTACAACATTTGGTTCCCCGTTTTGCTGCAGGCCCCAAACCATGTTGACAGTACCCCAGTCAAATTCCACAGAGCTTCCAATTCTGTATGGTCCTGCACCCAATACGATGATTCCTTTTTGTTCTGCAGCAACTGAAATGTCGTTATCAAACCCGCCATATGTCATGTATAGGTAGTTGGTTTTTGCTGGCCATTCTGCTGCCAATGTATCAATTTGTTTTACCACAGGTAGTATGCCCATGTCCTTTCGGGTTTTGCGTACCTCGAAATCTTCCTTTTTGATTGCCCTGCCGACTTGCTTGTCAGAAAACCCAAGATGTTTTGCTTTTCGCATCAGAGTTTTGTCTAGTGATTTCTCTTTTAGCTCAGATTCAACATCTACAATGTTTTTTATTTTTTCAATAAACCACGGATCAATAAACGATAGTTTTTGGATTTTCTCAACGGGCATTCCTTTTCGAAGAGCGGCCGCTACATAATACAGGACGTTATCCTCTGCATTTAGTAGATGGTTTTCGATTTCCTCTATTTCATAGTCGGTGCCATTTGTGCGGTTTAGCACCAAGCCATCGTTTCCGATATCTAACATTCGGATTGACTTTTGGAGTGATTCCTCAAAGGTTCTGCCTACTGCCATTACTTCGCCTACTGACTTCATGGTAGGACCTAGACGCCTGTTTGCACGCTCAAATTTGGTGAAATCCCATCTAGGATGCTTTACTACAACATAATCCAAAGATGGTTCAAAGCAGGCAGTGGTAGTTTTTGTGATATGATTTACCAGTTCTGGCAAGGAATGACCCAGACCAATTTTTGCAGACATGTATGCTAGCGGATATCCTGTTGCCTTGCTAGCTAGTGCAGATGATCTAGATAACCTGGGGTTTATTTCAATTGCAACGTATCTATCAGATACAGTATCCAGTGCGAATTGTATGTTGCATTCTCCAACTATACCAACATGCTTTGTTCCGCGCAATGCTGCAGAGCGCAACATGTGGTATTCCCTATTATCTATGGTTTGGGATGGGGCAACTACGATATTATCACCAGTGTGGACCCGCATTGACAGTACATTTTCCATATTACACACGATGACATTATTTCCGATATAGTCCTGCATTACTTCGTATTCGATTTGCTTCCAGTGGCCGATATACTCTTCAATTAAAACCTGGTGAACCAGACTTGCATTGAGGCCTCGCTCTACAATTTCGTGCAGCTCAATTTCATTGTGGGCAACACCCCCACCTTTTCCACCCAATGTGTAAGCTACTCGAATGATAACAGGATATCCAAGATCGTCTGCTGCCTTTTTTGCATCATCAAATGTTTTAACAGTCTTGCTTTTTAGTACCGGGACCCCGCATTCATTCATTGCATCCTTGAATAGTTGCCTGTCTTCAGTTTTCTGGATTCCAGGAATTTGTGTTCCTAAAACCTTGACGTCATATTTTCGTAAAATATCAGCCTCGGCAAGATTTACTCCGCAGTTTAGTGCTGTTTGTCCTCCGTATCCTAGCATGATACCATCTGGTCGCTCTGTCTCAATTATTGATGAGACATACTCTGGCGTAACTGGTAGCAGATACACTTTGTCGGCAAACCTCGTGTCTGTCTGAATCGTTGCTATATTCGGATTGATTAGTACGGATTTCAGACCGTCTTCGTGGATTGCCTTGAGGCATTGGCTACCGGAGTAGTCGAATTAGCGGTCGTTTTAGCGACTTTCGCCTGCTTCTCCGATTTTGATTGCCCCACTACCTAGAACTAGAATTTTCTTCAGACTCTCATTTTTGATTTGTATCACTCTCCTTTATCAAAGAATCAAGCTCTTCAAAAACAAATTTGCAGTCATATGGCCCAGGGGATGCCTCTGGGTGGAACTGGACTGCAATTATTTTTTTGAGCTTGTGTCGTATTCCTTCTACAGTGTTATCATCAGTGTTTGTAAACCATAAATCAAAGTCAGTTTTTTTGAGTGAATCAGGGTCTATACAGTACCCGTGATTCTGTGATGTGACATATACTTGGTTGTTTTTCAAATTAAGGCAGGACTTGTTTTGTCCCCGGTGTCCATACTTTAGCTTGTACGTATTAGCACCACCAGCTAAACCGATGATTTGCGCTCCAAGGCAAATTCCAAGTGTCGGGATGTTATGTTCAATGAGATTTTTTGCAGTCTGAATCGTCTCAGGACAGTTTTCAGGATCTCCAGGCCCATTGCTCAGTATCACGCCCTTTGGATTATACGACATGATATCCTGGTATGATGAGTTCCATGGGACCTTTACTACTTGGTATCCCAAGTCATGCACATTTCGCAATATGGCGTTTTTGACACCGGTATCTACAACTACTACACATTTTGGTTCGACGCCAAATTTCTGCACCTGTTTAGTAGAAACAGAGTCCATGAACTTTTCTGTAGTGTAGGGCTTTGCCTCTGCAAGCTCTTTTTTGGTTTTATCCACATCAACTGGTGTATCAGATACTACCAGTGCTGCCATGGTAACACCGCTTGTTCGAAGTCTTTTTGTGAGCTCACGTGTATCTATATCGGAAATTCCAGGGACTCCCTCATTGTGCATCCATTCGTCCAGTGTCATGGAGAGATTCCAGTGGCTTGCAATCTCGGATAATTCGTGAACTACCAGCCCTCGTGCCTGGATTCTTTCTGATTCAAAGTATTTTGAAATGCCTGATTCATCAGATGCTCCAGGATCTGGCACGCCATAATTGCCAATCAGAGGATAAGTCAGAGTCAGGATTTGGCCTGAATATGATGGGTCAGTCAGCGTTTCAGTGTATCCTACCATTCCAGTGTTGAATACTAGTTCACCAAAGACTGTCCTTGATGCGCCAAAACCTTTGCCGTCTAAAATTGTACCATCAGATAAGATCAGTTTTGCGTACTTGTTTGCAAACTGGGATTTTTTTATCGAAATTGTGACCCTCCGTGTTTGGATTTTAATGATGATTTAAGTTTTTTGAGGTCTGATCGGTACAAGAAAATC
>CAYOBG010000143.1:0-3740 GCA_964402265.1 uncultured Candidatus Nitrosotenuis sp.
GAATCTCACATTTATGATACTGTCAAAGGCAGCGACTTTTTGACAGACCAGGACGTTGCAGAGCGACTCTGCAAGGAAATGCCAAAAGAGATCTATCAGTTGGAGCACTGGGGAATGCCTTGGTCAAGAAGAAAGGATGGAAAAATTGCCCAAAGACCATTTGGCGGTTATAGTTTCCCCCGCGCCACATTCGCATCTGACAAGGTTGGATTTTTCTTGATGCAAACACTATACGATACATGCCAAAAATTTGATAACATTGAATTCCTAAATGAGTGGTTTGCTACAAGCATAATTCATGACGGACAACAATTCATGGGAATAACGGCAATCCAACTCTCAACTGGAACATATTATGCAATCAAGGCAAAATCCATGATCATTGCATCTGGCGGTGCTGGAAGGCTATACAGTTTTGCAACATATGCTTACTCATCTACCCCTGATGGTCTTGACATGGCCTATCGAGCAGGCATGGCATTAAAAGACATGGAGTTTGTCCAGTTCCACCCAACAGGAATTTTACCATCTGGAATTTTAATTACAGAAGCTGCTCGCGGAGAGGGTGGTTATCTTCTCAACAAAGATGGTGAGCGATTCATGAAAAGATATGCTCCAGGAAAGATGGAATTATCTCCTCGCGATATTGTTTCCCGATCCATAATGACAGAAATTAGGGAAGGCCGCGGTTTTCAGCACGAAACTGGTGTTGAATGTATGAAATTAGATTTAAGACATTTGGGCGACGAAGTAATCAAAGAAAAACTCGGCGCAATCCGTGAAATTTCTATCAAATTCTCTGGAATTGACCCCTCACAAGAACCAATTGACATTAGGCCAGTGTGTCATTACATGATGGGTGGAATTCACACAAACATCGATGGTGCAACTGAGCTCAAGGGAGTTTGGGCTGCAGGTGAGGCTGCATGCAATTCAGTTCATGGTGCAAACCGACTTGGGGCAAACTCTACATCAGAATGCATCGTCTGGGGAAAAATCACTGGCAAGCTTGCAGCAGAACATGCACTTAATACAAAATCTGCATCGCAATTTCCGCATCATCTGGTTACATTAGAAGAAAAGCGAATCTATGATGGCATCTTCCGAGGACAGGGAGAATACAACCCATATGAAGTAAGACAAGAGCTAACCGATACCATGAACGACAAGGCATACGTATACAGAACAGAAGCAGACCTAGTTGAAGGACTAAAGAAGCTGCGAGAATTGAGGTCAAGAACTTGGAAACACGTTGACGACAAGGCAAAAGAATACAACACAAACTTTAGTAATGTTATGGAGCTTGATTCCATGTTTAGGGTTGCCGAGGTTGTACTCATTGGCGCAATTAACAGACGTGAGTCACGAGGAGCACACGCAAGATTTGATTATCCAAGCAGAGATGATGCAAACTTTTTACATCACACACTTGCTTACTATGATCCAAAGGAGCCAATCATGAAAAAGCATCCAGTTACCATAACTAGGTACCAGCCAGTGGAGCGAAAATACTAGATGAAACAAAACGAAAACAAGGAAGGAATCAAAGGTATGGCAAACCCTGGCCGATATGGAATAGAGCGCTTTGCATATTGGCTAATGAGAATTACTGGCCTTGGCCTACTTGCATATTTGATTGGACACATATACGAGACAAGCTCAATCGTCAATGGCAAATCCGCATGGGAAAACATGCTAGGCATAACACAAACCACAGAAGGACACATCATTCTCACTTTGGTAATTGGGATGTGCGTATTTCATACTGCAAACGGGATTCGTGTAATGCTTGGCCACGGTGGATACGGTGTTGGAAAACCTGCACGACCTGACTATCCGTATGTTCCGGCATCACAAAACAACATGCACAAGCTTTGCATTTATGCCTCAATCGGCCTTGCAGCACTTGCAATGATGTATGGTATTTCGGTATTGCTTGGTGAATAAAATGCGCGAAAGCACAATAATGAAAATTCACTATGGAACCGCACTTGGCGCAGTGGTTCTTGTTGCAGTACATGTGTTATTTAGAATAACAATGATGAGCTATGGTGATTCCTTACAATATGAGCACGTTCTTGCAAACTACAAGTACATTCCATATGCGATAATGCTGGAAATCATATTGGTTCTTCTCTCAGTTCACGGATTCAATGGGCTGCGTGTCATTTTGTTGGAGCTAAAGCAGGGCAAGTCATATGAAAAGGCAGTCTCGTATGGATGTGTTGCAGCAATGATAGGACTTGTCGCATATGGTTCAAGAACTATATTGATGGCAAGCATGGGGATGACATAGATGAGCGAGTCGGCGCAAGAAATAGCAGAAGAGCAATCTTCAACTGAAATCTCATCATCAAAAACCATCACACTACGCATTGCACGTTCCAACCCAGAACATGATTCCAGCCAAAAATTTGATGACTTTAGAATTCCATACGAAAGATGGACCACAGTTCTTGATGCCATACTGGATGTGAAAAAACACTTGGATCACTCTGTAGCGGTCAGATATTCATGCAGACAGGCATCATGTGGCTCTTGTGGAATGAAGATTAATGGCAGGCCAAGGCTTGCATGCTTTACAAAAATATCGGAGCTAAACTCTGATACCATAACTGTAGAGCCAATGAATAATTTCCCAATTGTTAGGGACTTGGTAGTCAACTTTGACAGGCTGTTCTCAACTCACAAAAAAATGCAGCCGTATGTGATCCGAGAGGACTCTGAAATCACAACACCAACAAAAGAGTTCAACCAAACCCCGGAACAACTAGAAGAATACATCCAGTTTGCAAACTGTATCAAATGCGGTCTGTGTAATTCTGCATGTCCTACTATGGCTACTGACTCGTCATTTCTGGGCCCACAGGCACTTGGCCAGGCATACAGATACGTTGCAGACAATAGAGACAAGGGCAAAAACTCTAGACTCAAAATAATTGATGAATCTCACGGAATCTGGAGGTGCCACTTTGCTGGCTCTTGCAGCCAAGTTTGTCCAAAGGGGGTAGACCCTGCAATGGGAATCCAGTTGCTTAGGGGCTATTTGTTAGGATTTAGAAAATAATCTTACGATGCCGGCTTTTTTGGATTTGGACTGTTGTTTACCTGATTGTTAATTGCCTCTGCCATAAAGTGGTTTGATACATTTACTTTGACATCATCCACACCACCAATCTTTAGCAAGTGATCATGAATGTCTTGGCAGATCTTAAAGCCAAACACTGCGGGACAAAACGGACTGGTAAGGTGCAGGTCAACTTTAACTGAAGAGCCAGAAATGTCCACACTATCTACAAGCTCAAGGTCTGTAATTGAGGTGTTTATTTCAGGATCTACAATTCCAGATAATTCATCAAAGATTTTTCTGCGTAGTTCTTGCAAATCCTGTGACATAAACGGAAAATCGTCTATGCTATATATAACCATTATAATCCCTAGTTGAGAATGTATCGGTCTCGTCTTGACAAGAATCTAGACAAGCACACACTTGATTATGTCTCATCAATTTCCGACGATTCCGAGATTGCCATCTATGATATCATTGGAAGTCAGGCTCACTCTATAATGTTGTATGAAAACAAGATTCTAAATAAAATTGAGGTAAAAAAAATTCTTTCAGCACTAGAAAAGCTCAAAAAACAAAATCTTTCCGCAAAATCTTCTGCTGAAGACATTCATGAATTAATTGAAACACTAGTCATTAAAAAGACAGGACTTGATGTTGGTGGAAAAATGCA
>CAYOBG010000144.1:0-3719 GCA_964402265.1 uncultured Candidatus Nitrosotenuis sp.
CGCATTTCTGGTTGGTTCCAGTATAATGAAGTCAGAAAATATTAAAGAGAATGTTAGGGAGCTAGTGAGCGCAATATGAAAATAAAATTCCCAAAGGACGGCAGGTTTGGCGATTTTGGAGGCAAATACATACCAGAAACCCTAGTTCCTGCAATTGAGGAGCTAGAAGCAAGCTATCTAAAATACAAAAACGATCCTGATTTTAAATCAGAGCTAAACTATTACCTGACCCAATATGCCGGCAGGCCCACACCATTATACTATGCAAAAAATCTCAGCGAGAAAATCGGCGGAGCTAAAATCTATCTCAAACGAGAGGACCTACTACACGGAGGGGCTCACAAAATCAACAACACACTAGGCCAAGCATTACTTGCAAAAAGAATGAAAAAGACTAGAATAATAGCTGAAACAGGTGCAGGCCAACACGGAGTGGCAACTGCAATGGCATGTGCCGCACTGGGCCTAAAAGCCGAAGTCTACATGGGTTACAAGGATACAATCCGCCAAAAGCTAAACGTTTTTCGAATGGAACTATTGGGATGCGAGGTTCATGCAGTAAAGGCAGGCTCCCAGACCCTCAAAGACGCAATAAATGAGGCAATTCGTGACTGGATTACAAACGTAAAGGACACGTATTATCTACTTGGATCAGCAGTTGGACCACACCCATATCCTGTGATGGTGCGAGATTTCCAAGCTATAATCGGTGAGGAGATAAAGCAGCAAATCAAAAAGTTTGGCAAAAAAACACCAGATACTGTAATTGCGTGTGTGGGCGGAGGATCAAATGCCATTGGAACATTTTATCCACTAATTGATACTGATACTGAAATCATAGGAGTTGAAGCAGCCGGTCAAGGGTTAAAATCAGGACATCACTCCGCAACATTATCAGCTGGTACCAAGGGAGTCTTACACGGCATGATGACATATTTGCTCCAGGACCGCGAGGGACAAGTACAGGAAACTCACAGTATATCGGCAGGCCTTGACTATCCAGGAGTGGGCCCTGAGCACTCGTATCTAAAGGACAAAAAGCGAGTCCAATACACCAGCGCAACAGACAAGGAAGTAATTGAGGCGTTTCTTACACTAACTAGAACTGAGGGGATAATTCCTGCTTTGGAATCAGCACATGCAATAGCTGAGGCAATCAAACTAGCAAAGAAAAAACCAAAATCTCACAGCATAGTGGTGACACTCTCAGGCCGTGGAGACAAGGACGTCGAGGTAGTACAAGACTATGTCAAGAATTCAAAATAAATTCTCCGAGCTGCAATCAGCTCGACAACATGCACTAGTCACCTATGTGATGGCAGGGTACCCAAGCCACAAAGATACTATATCCGCAGTGAGAGGCCTAATCCAAGGCGGAGCAGATATCATTGAACTGGGATTTCCATTCTCTGATCCTCTAGCAGATGGGCCAGTAATCCAGCATGCGAGTACAGTATCTTTAGAAAAAGGCACCAAGATGGCTCAATTTCTGAGTCTGGTAAAACAGATTCGAGCTGAAAGCCAGATTCCTCTGGTATTAATGACTTACACCAACATACTATATCACAAAGGATATGACAAGTTCTTCAAACTGGCAAAGGAAGCTGGCCTAGACGGCATCATAACACCGGACATGACAGTTGAGGAATCAAAAGAGTATCTCAAGGCAGCAAAAAGGCATCATCTTGATACAATATTTCTGGTATCACCAAATACTAGTCCATCAAGACTAGCTGAAATAGTAAAGCAGACGAGTGGATTTTTGTATCTAGTATCCGTATTTGGAACAACTGGCGTGCAAAATAAAATCCAAAAGTATACAATTGATGCTTTAAGAAATACCAAAAAAACTGCCAAGGGAAAGGTCCCAGTAGGAATTGGCTTTGGAATATCCACCCCACAGGACATCAAGGACTACATCAAATCAGGTGCTGATGCTGTGATTGTCGGCAGCGCGCTAATCAAGCTAATAGAAAAGACATCTTCAAACAAAATTCAAAGTTCGGTTGCGGCATTCACAAGACAACTAAAATCAGCTACAAAGTAATTATTTTGATTTGGTCTCTGCAATCAATACATTCATTGCAAAGATTGCGAGCTTTTCCCAGTGTTTGCTCTCAGAGTATGGTACTACAAACCAGTTTTTCAGCGGAGCTTTTGTCTTGAATGGATTTAAGAGCTTGAATTTTTTTACTCCGAGTTTTTCTGGTTTAGCATCTTTTCCTAGTCTGAACACCATATCATCATTATAGTAAAATACAAAAAACTTTGTTTTGTATCGTATACCATCAGATGACATCATTTTACCAATGCTGACAGATTTGTATTCCTTTGAAAGGTGTTCCGCAATTTCTTCGAATTTTGCAAGCTCTTTTTCCATAGAATCACAAAAATAAATAAAAAATTAAGTCTTTACTGGGCATGCGTCCAGTATCTTTCTTGGATCATAGTATGTTTTCTGCTCAGATATCTTGCCATCACTTATCTTGGTCAGTTCAGCCACATTAGCAGTTACCAATCCACTCGGCGTATTGATGTCAATGTTCATTATTGTGCAAACAAAATTGTTTTCCTCAAATTGCTTTACGACCGAGATTTTCTCAAATCCGCCTGCTATGATTTGCTTTGCGCCTTCGATGTACTGTGTTTTTCCCTTCCACTGAACTAGCGGCCCCTCATAGGTTGCGTCATCAGACATGAGTTTTGCCATCAGTGTTGTGTCTTTTTTGTTCCATGCGTCATAGAACTGGTTTATTATTTCTGTAGGTTTTGTCATGGTATGATAAAAAATGCAGAATTAATAAAATAGAAAGTAATGATGACGTAATCAGATTAAGTTTTGTTAAGTCCTGAAAGATTCACAGCGACATTGGGTCCCGCTTCATTATTTTTTGAAAGTTGCGCGTTTTACGATCTATGAATATTTCTGGCGCATGCTTCATAGAGTATGCTGCCATCTGCTCTAAAATCGGAATTAGATCAGCTCCCTTGTCAGTAAGGCTGTACTCTACTCTTATTGGTATTTCATGGTAAATCTTACGATTTACAAGCCCGTTTTTCTCCATTTCCTTTAGCCGCGTAGCCAGGGTATTGGAGTTGATTCCTTCTACCGAGTCTAAAAATTCGTTAAATCGAGTCTTGCCCCGCATGGAAATGTCCCTGATGATGTGAATTGTGAACTTTTTTCCAATCACCCTAAACGTGTTATCTATTGGACATCTCTTGATTTCCTTTGGCTGTGGATACTCTTGGTTCGTAAGACAGACAAGGTAACTTAACTATTTTAATCTAGTTAGAAAAGTTATGAACAGCAGTGCCTGATGCCTATTTGGAATATTTTACCTTCAAGCCAAGCAATACCAGATTCAGTGCTATGGTACTAATGTTTGCGCCAATTATCACATAGTCTTGTTTTATTATACCATAAACGATCCAAAGCGACATTCCAACAGATATCATAATCATCAGCCAGTATGAGACATCACCTAGGTGCCTTGTGCGGTATCCTCGTATGATCTGTGGAATAAAGCTGGCAATCACAAGGGCAGATGCCACACTACCCAGTATTGTAACCCAGATTGCCTCGATCATCATTCGAGGGAATAAAATTGCGCATTAAAGCGTTGCCAGTAAAAGAAGGAATAAAAACAACATTTTCCTTATGCAAATGTGCAGACGAAGTTCATCTTTGTTACAGGCGGTGTGATGTCAGGGCTAGG
>CAYOBG010000145.1:0-3589 GCA_964402265.1 uncultured Candidatus Nitrosotenuis sp.
AATATGAGGTTCTTATTGTAGAACCTGATGATGATTTAGCAACAGCAGCTGATCTCATGGCAAAAAACAATGTTAGTGGTATACCCGTAATTGCCATGAAAAACAGCAAGCTGGCCGGAATTATCACCAAATCAGATATTGTAAGGGCATTTAGTCAGGTAGTCACACATGGAAAACTACTTGAGAAATACAAGACGTTTCATTAGTTATTAATAGAATGAGATGGTAGTATTTTATAATTGGAAACTGATATACCTAGAAGAAAACCTCATCCCCAAAAAAAAGAAGCTACACGTAGTATTACCTATAGATTTCCGGCCAAAATTGTAGACGAATTGGAAACTGAGGCAATGCAGAAAAATATCTCTCATAATGTTCTAGTAAAACAGATTTTGGAAAAATATCTAGTATGGGATAGATTTGCAGAAAAAATCGGAATGATTCCGATCCCAAAGAGTATCCTAGAGGAGCTCGGAAAGGAAATGAGTGGAACTGACATTAATCGAGTAATTAACACCATAGTTCCATTAATCAAAGAGTCAGTCATGTTCATGAAGGGAACATATGATCTAAAGCGTTGCATTGAATCCCTAGAAGACTATATGCGCGCATCAGGTATGAAATCAGACCATAGAATTGAGGGTGGGATTCATCATTTTATAATACAACATGAACTTGGCCTCAAATGGTCATTTTTCACAGAACAGTTATTCAAAGAGATATTTCACGAGTTTTTGCCAAACAAAACAGTCAAAATTCAAACTACTGAAAAAACAACCATTGCATCAATTGATCTAGGATCTGACTTTTCAGAGCACGAATATTAAATAAAAAAGAAAATTTACTGAACCCGAATTGGACTGGACTTTGGTTTTGGAGTTGGTACTGCCTTTGGTATTGTGACGCTCAGAATCCCATCAGTTAGTTTTGCAACAGTTTTGTCAGATACTACTTTTTCTGGCAGTGGAAGAGTTCTATAATAAGAAACTTCGTTTCGTTCTTTTCTTAGATAGTTTTTCTTCTTTTCCTCTTCTTCCTCTTTATGTTGAGCAGAGATTTCTAACGAGTTATCAAAGACATTCAGCTTGATTTCGTCTTTTTGTACGCCTGGAATTTCCGCTTTGATGACATATTTGTCACCTTCATCTGCAACATCACATGACAGAGAGGTTATTTTTGGCATTGATGGTAATGACGGAAAAGATGTAAACGATTTTTCAAACTCTTTTCTAAAGTTTTCAAAGGCTCCGTCCAAACCTTGCCAATTGAATGGCCAAGCAGGAATAAGTTCAGTTTTTTGTTTGCCGGTATCTTTTGTCATTGCGTAAAGATTAGTTTCCTTATTAATTAGACCGTAAGATGATTCTCAACTCTGAATTTCGGATCTTTATTACTTTTTTTCAGGCTCAATCGCGGTGCCGTTTTTTGGCAATTTGATTGTAGGTTGTGGTTCTGGTTCTTTGAGTAGATCCTTACGCACTAAAATTGGCACATTGTAAAACGTAGCAAGTGTGATTGCATCAGAAGCACGATAATATTTTAGCAAAATATCTTTTCTTCCAGTAAAATACAGATTTGCTCTGAAGATTCCACCTGTTTCGTAAATTTTGACTTTAACTAGCATTACTTCATTTTCTTCGCATATTTGCTCAAACATGTTGTAAATGGTTGGAATTTCTTCGCGTTTTTCGTCCATAAAATTTGCAATGTACTTGGCAGTATCTGCCGAAAACGCAGTCATCTGGAATTCTTTACCGTCAATGGATCTGAGCACCATTATTCCAAGATGATCAATTGTACCAAGACCTGAGATTGTTACTGTTTCATAGTCTGCGTCAGGCGCTTCATCAATTTTCATTATTTGTAATATGTACATTTTAGATAAAACTAAAGGCCAGATTTTCAAATGTGATATTCAATTGAAAACCAGAGATAAGTAACTACAGAATTTGGAAGACCGATTAACCAATACAAAGAAAATAATAGAATGCTTTCAGTTATACCATTATCACGGCTGAAAATCATATCCCGTTTTTTATAGAGACAAAAAGCAGCAACATTTGTTGATCACTGCTAAAGATCTAATGAAGGAGCCAATTACAGTGAGCAAAACTGCAAACATCGCTGAAGCATTAAGAAAAATAGTAAACAAGGACATTAGCCGTGTTTTAGTAAATGATGATGAGGGTCCTGTTGGAATCATAACAGAGCGTGATATTGCTATTTTCCTTTTGACTGAACAGTCAGATAGAAAAATTGATGAAATTCCAATTACCGAAATCATGAATCATCTCATAACGGTAAATTATTCTGCAAGCATAGGTGATTGTGCCAAAATAATGACAGAACGTGACATTAGCTCCCTAGGAGTTGATTTCAATGGCAGGACAAAGGGGCTCATAACAAAGACAGACCTGACCAAATACTATATAGAAAATTTTGTAGGGGAAAAACGCGTAGGAGATGTTATGACAATATCTTTTGTATCATGTCACGACAATGACCAGCTCTATACAGTATTGTCTCAAATGGTCAGTAACCATGTCTCAAGGATCATAGTAAAGGATCAATCTGAAATTCCAATTGGCGTGCTGTCATTTAGAGATCTATTTAGAATTTCCATGATTCTTGGAAAAGAGGAAGAAGTTGTGGATAATTCATCTGGCATTTCTGTCCTGTTTTCAAGAAAAGGATTGATTTCAAAGACAGGATTTGGAGGAACTGCACTAGCAAGAGAGGCCATGACCAGCAAGATGTTTACAGTTGAACATGATGATGATCTTGTAATGGCAGGTATCACTCTGATAGAAAATAACATCAATGGAGCAGCAGTCCTAGTCAACAACAAGATTACTGGAATTCTAAGTAAAACAGATGTAGTACGAGCAATTGCCGCAATTGCAAAAAAAACAAAATAATTGGATTTAGAGGTAAGTGTAATGTGCAGAGATACATGTTAGGCAGCGTTTCAAACTGTAATACATAGAACAGACATCGGAGGGTATTCGATAAGACAATTTTTTGATTATTTTGGCGCGTTAGTTATTAGATAATAAATTACAGGTCCAGCAAAAATTGCAGTTAGTCCTATGCCAGATATTACCCAAGTTAACGTTTTTCTATCCATGACTTCATCTAGACATTTTTCTAATGCTAAGCTTGTACCTTCTTTTGGTACGCTTTGATAGCAATCGCATCAGTCGTCCAGATATTTCATCAAAGAGTTTGCTTAGATCGTAGCCAGTTTCTGAAAATGTGTATTTTTGATGTGGTGTGATTATTGTAGCTGATACTTCATAATTGTATCTGCTTCCGATTCCATGCAGTTTCTTTACGTAAACCTTGGCTTCTTGAACATCAGGATAGACTCTTTGCAGCTTATCAAGTGTTTTTGTCAGTTTTTCTTTTATGATGTTTGCATTGTCTTCTTTTGGCATTCCTACTATGAAAAGCGGAATTGTGCTTTTCAGTTTGGTGCTGAGCAAGTTAAGTATATCCCTATACGTGATTATTCCTTGCAATTGATCTCGCAGCGAAACAAGACAGAATGTTGTATCTGCGTGAAGCATGGAGCTCACCACGTCACTGA
>CAYOBG010000146.1:0-619 GCA_964402265.1 uncultured Candidatus Nitrosotenuis sp.
TGTAGCCAAATTCTTGTATGATTTTATTGTATTTAGAGTTCCAGCCAGAAATCATCAACTCTAAAATTGGCATACTTTATCATAAATGATGTGAATAAGCTAGGTTCTGTACGTGTTGGTGGATCAAACCCTGTCAGAATAATGGGTATACTAAACACAAGTCCAGAATCATTTTATAAAAAATCAATCAAAAACGGCAAACAAATCTCAGATACCGTACAACAAATGGAACAAGACGGTGCTGATCTAATTGATGTGGGTGGCATGTCGACTGCACCATATTTGTCCACGTTAGTATCAGAAAAAGAAGAGTCTAAAAGAATAATTAACGCAATAAAGCAAATTCAAAAAGCATCAAATCTTCCAATCTCAATTGATACGTGCAGATCTTCAGTGGCAAAAACAGCGCTAGAACACGGCGCCGATATCATAAATGACATTTCTGGGCTGAAATACGACAAAAACATGGTATCTGTCGTAGAAAAATACAAACCATCTCTTGTTTTGTGTGCCTTTGGCAAGTTTCATATCGAAGGAAATGCCGTTGCACAAACCAGGCTTTTACTAGAACAAAGCCTTTCTATAGCAAAAAGTGCCCACATACCAAAAAACACCATCG
>CAYOBG010000146.1:629-3555 GCA_964402265.1 uncultured Candidatus Nitrosotenuis sp.
GTCATAGACCCTGCAATTGGATTCTTTAGGAAAACTGGAAAAAACCCGTTTTTTACAAAAATTAAATCTGATTGGTTCAAAAGAGATCTGGATATTCTACAAAATCTATCTTCTTTGAAACTGAGGCTTCCAATTTTAGTGTCTGTTTCAAACAAGTCATTCATAGGAAAAATTCTCAACAAAGATCTACCAGATCGACTTTATGGTTCTATTGCAGCAGAAACGATCGCAGTTCTTAATGGAGCTGATGTTATTCGCACACACAATGTAAGGGAAACCAAGGATGCAGTTTTTGTGGCACAAAAATTATCAAAACAAATCAGGAAAGGCTTATAACGAATCTTAAATCTTCTGTAAAAGGTTTACTTGGAAATCAAAGAAGGATTAACTTTTGACGATGTTCTTCTTGTGCCGAAATATTCTAACATTACAACAAGAGCACAGACAGATTTACAAACAAAACTATCAAAAAATATCTCACTTAACATTCCGTTAATTAGCGCAAACATGGATACCGTAACAGAAGCTGCCATGGCAATTGCTCTGGCAAGAGAGGGCGGGATTGGTATAATTCACAGGTTCTTAACCGTTGAAGAAGAAGTAGAAGAAGTACTCAAAGTAAAGCGATCTGCTAGTGTTATGATAGAAAACCCATATGTCATTTCTCCTGACCAAACAACCAAAGACGCCATCCATTACATGCATGAAAAAGGCGTTTCTGGACTGCTTGTAGTAAAAGACTCCAAACTTGCGGGAATCTTAACTCACAGAGATGTCATGTTCGAGTCTGAATCAAACAAACTAGTCAAGGATATAATGACAAAGGATGTCATTACAGCAAAATCGGGAATTACAATAATTGAGGCAAAAGAAATTCTCAGACAGCATAGAATTGAAAAACTTCCACTAGTTGACGAAAAAGGAGCAGTAAGAGGCCTAATCACAAGCAAAGACATTACCCACAATGAGAACTATCCGAATGCATCAAAGGACAAAAAGGGAAGGCCACTTGTGGGTGCCGCCGTTGGAGTAAAAGGCGATTTCATGGAACGAACTGAGGCATTACTCGAAGCCGATGCCGATGCGATTGTAGTAGATATTGCACATGGTCATAGCGAAAACGCAATTAATACAATTAGGAACATCAAAAAGGCATTTCCAAACTGTGAGCTAATCGCAGGAAATGTGGCTACCGCCAAGGGTGCAGAAGATTTGATAAAAGCAGGAGTTGATGCAGTAAAAGTAGGTGTGGGCTCTGGCTCAATTTGCATTACACGTGTTATCACTGGTTCTGGTGTTCCACAGCTTACAGCGGTGTATGATTGCGCCCAAATTGGAAAAAAATACGACATACCAATAATTTCAGATGGTGGAACAAGAACTTCAGGTGACGTAACAAAAGCACTAGCAGCTGGTGCATCAACTGTAATGATTGGAAGCTTGTTTGGTGGAACTGATGAAAGTCCTGGATCCTTTGTCATGAAAAATGGCAAGAGATACAAAATTTATCGTGGCATGGCATCGTTTTATGCAGCACTAGGACGAAAGTCAAAGGAAACAGGAAACGTTACAGTAAATGATGATCTAAATGACTATGTCGCAGAGGGCGTAGAGGCAATGGTTCCATACAAAGGAACCGTAACTGATATGATAAAACAACTCTCTGGAGGAGTGCGTTCAGGTCTAAGCTACTGTGGTGCGCATACCATTCCGCAAATGCAACAAAATGCTGAATTTATCAAAATGTCAAGGGCAGGATTTGCCGAAAGCCAGCCACATGACGTAGATTTAATGTAAGTTTTTTATTCCCTGACGTAACCTAGTTTTTTGTGCTAAGTAAACTAACTATAATTGGAATAGTTGTCGGTGCAACAATTATCGGAATTGGCGCATATGCCCTTGTTACATCAATAGGACTGCAAACCGTAACCTTGAATGAGAAAATCGATATTGCCAAATCCACCACATATCAGTTTCTTGCACCAAAGAGCGCACACCAAAATATCAAGATAGTGGGAGAAAAATTTCATGTCAAACTTGAAACACCATCTGATGGAATCCAAAAAGATGAAGATTTCAAAAATGAAATAACATTTGACTGGTATGTTTTACAGGAAGGAATAAACAAAATTGCGATAACTAATGCAGGTCAAACCGAGCTAGATGTAACCGGAACATTCCAAAAGAACACCGATCCTATCTTGTTTACATATCACATCATGGTAATTACTGCGGGTATAGTCATAATTGGATTTAGCGCAGCATTTACTGTCAGAAAGCCAAAGGGATTCTAGGGAAGTTTTGCTTTTTTGTATGAACCAAGTATTTTGAGAAATACGCATTGATTGTTTATTTTCCTCAATAATTCAATTATTCTTGGTTCATCTTCATTGCCATCGAAATCCACGTAAAAGTTGTATTCCCACGGTGTGCTCTTGTTTGGACGTGATTCTATTTTTGTCAAGTTGATCTTGTATTCATTGAATTCCTTTAGAATGTTGAATAACGCACCGGCTTCATGTTTTACTGAAAATATGATTGATGTCTTGTCACCGTCTTTGGTCTTGGCCTTTGATAACACCAAAAATCGTGTATAGTTGTTTGAATTGTCCTCTATTCCTTCTAGAATGACTGGAACACCATAAATTTCAGATGCCCTTTTACTTGCAATACAGCTCAAGTTTTTCTTGCCAAGTTCTTTTATCATCTTGACACTTCCGGCAGTGTCATAGGCAGGAACTGTCTTTAGCTTGTATTTCTGAATGAATTTTCGGCACTGCCCAAGTGCCTGTGGATGAGAGTATATCGTGTCAATGTTTTCTATTTTATCAAAGCCAATGAGGCAATGCTTTACTCTGTAGTATATCTCGCCAACAACTGAAAGATTTGTCGATAGGAGCAAGTCGTAACTTTCTCCAACACTTCC
>CAYOBG010000147.1:0-3541 GCA_964402265.1 uncultured Candidatus Nitrosotenuis sp.
ATTCGAACCAAAGTCGCACCACACCCCAAAGGTATCAGTGATACTTCCCGCAAGAAACGAGCAAGGATTCATAGAAAAATGTCTTGACACACTAATTGAGCAGGACTATACCAATTATGAAATCATTGCAATCGATGACTCGTCTGATGACTCTACGGGTAAAATAATTGCAGACTATGCAAGAAAGGACTCTAGGGTGATTCATGTCTCCGCAGGAATAAAGCCGGATGGATGGATGGGTAAAAACTGGGCCTGCATGGAAGGATACAAAAGGGCAACTGGTGAGTTGTTGCTATTCACTGATGCGGACACCAAGTTTTCCAAAAATGTAATATCACTTGCAGTCTCGCATTTGGAATCATTCTCACTTGATGCACTAACTGCCATACCAAAGATGATCTGCCTTGATACATGGACAAAGATCACCCTACCAGTCATTTCGACATTTTTGCACACCAGATTTTCCGCAATACGGGTAAACGATCCTTCAAAAAAGACTGGATACTTTTTTGGAAGCTTTTTCATAATCAGAAAAACAGTCTATGATACAGTAGGAACTCATGAAGGAGTAAAGCACGAAATCATAGAAGATGGGGCACTTGGGAAAAAAGTCAAGGAAGGAGGATTCCAGATGAAGATGGTTCGAGCAGACCACCTAATTGAGGCAGTCTGGGCACGCGACTGGCCCACATTATGGAATGGCCTCAAGAGGCTAATGATTCCACTATATCTGCAAAACGGCAAAATCGCAGTCGGGATATTTTTTGCAGTCTTGTTCTTGCTCTTTATGCCGTATGTGTTTTTGGCATATTCGGCGCCATTTGCAACTAGTTCTGTGTCATTTTCCGCAGTTTTTGCATCAGCCATGATATCATCAGGCTTGTTGTTTTCTGCATGTGTAGCAGACGCCCAAGCCTTACAAATCAAGATGCATCATGCCATATGTGCACCACTTGGGAGTCTGGTTGTTGTGGGCGGTTTTCTCTCAGGATTGTTGCAGGCAAAAAGCAACATGGCAGTGTCATGGAGGGGCCGAGCTTATTCCATGAAAGATCACACACCGAATTTTATTAGTGTCTAGGTAAAGAATATAGGCGCACCAAAGCTGGCCCTCTTCATTGAGTAAATCCACAGTTATTGTTGGAGGACTGCTTGGTGCAGTAATTGTTCTAGTTGCATATAGTATTTTCCTAAATCCGCCAAACCAGATTCCCACTATTGATCAGATATCAACTAACACAAAAAATTCCGTAATTGCACAAGACAACACCCCAAAAGATCTTTCATTAATAGAAATCTTTGAGAAAAGCGAGGCCGGCGTAGTCAGGATTAACGTAAAGCGCCCGAGCACTGACCCAAGGGGGATTGGAGGAGTTGGCTCAGGATTTGTCTATGACTCCCAAGGATACGTAATTACAAATGATCATGTAGTGGAAAATGCTGAAAAGCTCACAGTTACATTTTTGGACGGCAGATCATACAAGGCAAAGATAATCGGCCAAGACGTCTTTACAGACTTGGCAGTAATACAGGTCAATGCAAGCTCTGATGTTTTGCAGTCATTACCAGTTGGGGATTCATCAAAGCTTCGAGTGGGCGAGCAAATCGCAGCAATTGGGAATCCATTCGGATTATCAGGCTCGATGAGCTCAGGAATCATCAGCCAGGTAGGCAGGCTATTACCATCACAGGATAGAGGTTTCCAAATTCCAGATATCATTCAGACAGATGCTGCAATAAACCCCGGAAACTCTGGCGGCCCGTTGCTTAACATGCGGGGCGAGGTAGTTGGAATTAACACTGCCATCCAGTCAGAGTCAGGGGACTTTGCGGGAGTAGGATTTGCAATTCCTTCCAAGACAATTCAGAAAATAATCCCAGTTTTAATCAAGAATAAAACATACCACCACCCATGGGTTGGAATCTCCGGGCGAGACGTAGACCCAGATTTAGCAGACATTTTACACCTAAAGGACGCTAGAGGATTTTTGATAATCAACGTACTAGAGGACAGTCCCGCTAAAAAGGCAGGCCTCCAAGGAACAAATGAGACCGAGGAAGTAGACGGAATCAGGTATCAGGTTGGTGGAGACTTGGTTTTGGCAGTAGACGGAAAAACAGTTAGAAAAATTGATGATATTTTGATTCACCTACAACGCGAAAAAACAGTGGGTGATCAAATGGTTTTGCAGATTCTGCGGAATGGCAAGGTAAGTGATGTGGTAATTGATCTAGAAGAGCGACCAAACTCTGGTGCTGCAATAAATGCCACAAGCCCAACTAATTCCACACAAAGATAAATAGTTCAATCAAAGACAAACTCACGTATTGAGTGATCTAGTGCTGGCATCTGAGCCACTAAATCGCATTTTGGACGGAAAGGAAATTTCTAAACAAGACGCCTATGCTATTTTCGATTCTGCAAAAAGCAACAATATAGAACTATACCAGACAGCCAAGACCTTGCGCTCAAAACACAGAGGAAACACGATCACGTTTTCAAAAAAGGCATTTTTCAATTTGGTAAACTTGTGCCGGGACACTTGCGGTTATTGCACCTACAAGTCAGAGCCAGGCGAGCAAAAACTCTCGCTAATGAGCAAAAAAAACGTACGGGAACTGGCAGCCCTGGCAAAAAAATACCGATGCACCGAAGCATTGTTTGTGACAGGTGAGCGTCCAGAACAAAAATACCAAGAGGCAAAAGACTGGCTCAAAGAAAACGGATTTGCAAGCACTGCAGAATATTTGGCGTATGCATCAGAAATTGCATTAGATGAAGGACTCTTCCCGCACACAAACGCAGGAAACCTAACAAAATCTGAAATGAGTGATCTCAAAAAGACAAATGTCAGCATGGGCCTAATGCTGGAAAACTCTAGTGAGCGCCTAACAAACCATAACATGCCGCATCATTTGGCCCCAAGTAAAATCCCAAAGATGCGACTAAAGGTTTTAGAAAATGCAGGTGAGCTAAAAATGCCAATGACTACGGGCATACTAGTCGGAATTGGTGAGACGCCATACGAGATAATTGATTCCTTGTTTGCAATTAAAGAGATTCATGATAGGTTTGGCCACATCCAAGAGATAATTTTACAAAACTTTCAGCCAAAACAAGACACTATAATGCATGATGTGTCATCAGCTGAGGAAAATTATTTCAAGACCATGGTCGCACTATCCAGGATAATCATGCCAAAAATGAACATCCAGATTCCTCCAAATCTCTCGCCATATTCATACCAGTATTTTCTTGATGCCGGGATAAACGACTGGGGTGGAATATCACCACTAACACAAGATTATGTAAATCCCGAGTTTTCCTGGCCACAGATAGAATTTGTAGAAAAATACACCAAGGACGCGGGATTTGCACTAAAGGCAAGATTCCCAGTATACCCCGAGATGATGAATATGGTCAGCTCAGACTTGCAGGACAGAATGTCTCAGATAATGGATAAAGAGGGCCACGTTAGCGAGGAGTATTGGAAATGATAGACCGTCTACTAAAAAACGCAGATCCGCTAATTGCCGAGGC
>CAYOBG010000148.1:0-3521 GCA_964402265.1 uncultured Candidatus Nitrosotenuis sp.
TCCTTCCAAATTGTAATGGGTTGATTATGTTTGCACATTCAGGTATGATGTAACAGAGGTTTTCGCTTTTGAGCTTTTCACATGATGGACATGCGTACTTTGTTCCGCTGCCAAAGTTTCCTGCCAAGTGTTTTAGCTGGTATAGTGTTATTTTTTCATTATAGTCAGGAGCATTTTTGAAAAGGGGCGCAATCTCTTCTATTGTTTGGCCCTTGTTGAGAAGATACGTTGCAAGCATGAATCTACCAGAATGAGGAAGGTTTTCTCCCTTGCTTAACACTTCTAGTGCGTGCTTGATGCATGGGGGTTGTTCTGTTGTTTCTATTATGTGGACTGTGAATTTTTTTGCCAAAGACATCAGGGTATCGATTGGTTTTTTGAATGATTCCGGGACACTTGGAATGTTTGCTGATTGGATTTTCGAGCTGATAAAGTTGTCAAGCTCTTTTCGAATCAGCCTGACTGTTTCGTGTGCAGAAAGATAGACCTTTCCGTCATCAACTAGCCTGTTGACTAGCTTCCATTCTTGCTCGTGGAAATGAACTGCGTGCATCAAATAGTCTGATGCAGGTATGACAAAATAATCATCAGATTTCGATACATTCATTGCAAACAGATCCTTGATTATTTTTATGGCAAGCTCTTCGTTTGTGTGAGTGTTGATTAGGTCTTTTTCTAGAAATTTTTCTGCACGTCGAGCCTCTGCCAAAGAAAATCTTTTGATTAGGGTGTGCATTCCGCTTTGCTTGAGTAGTATTACTGCGACAAGAAATGAGAACACTTCGACGTCCAGATTTTTGATAGAGAAATCTGAGTTGAAGATTTTACCATCAGCAGCTGTTTGGATTCTTGATAATGCTAGATCTATTATCGGCTTGAAATCCTCGTCGTTGCCAAACTGCTCTAATGTGAATCCTTTTTCCCTCAGATAGTTTCCCGCTTCTGTCAGAAATGGATATTTTGCAATTTCCTCAGTTCCTAGCTTCACGGATCTATTGGTATGATTTGAGATTAAAAATCTGAGTTTTGGTGTGATTTTGGTTTAAATTATCTCAGGGTAGCAAAGGTTGCATGCGAGTGGGCCTTCATGTTTCCATTTCTGGCTCGCTTTCTGCCGCAGTAGACAACGCAGTTGAAAGGCAATGCTCTGCATTTCAGATATTTACCCGTAGCCCAAGAATGTGGACTGCAAAAGAAATACCAAAAAAAGACTCGCAAGAATTCAGGGAAAAACTCGCCTCAAGCAAAATAGATAGATTCGCAACAGTTGCCCACATGCCATACTTGCCAAACTTGGCATCACCAAACTCTGCCACTCACGCAAAATCAGTCTCGGTCTTGATAAAAGAAGTAGAGCGATGTGCGCAGCTTGGCATACCATATCTGGTAGCACATTTGGGCAGTCACTTGGGGGAAGGTGAGGAAAAGGGAATAAAACAACTAGTCAGTGCATTTGAGAAGGCGGCCCAGAGCAAAAACGATGTTACCATACTACTAGAGAATACTGCAGGACAGAAAAATTCTGTCGGTTCTGACTTTGCCCAATGGGCAGAAATATTTTCCAAGCTAAAGCCAAAGAACAGGTTTGGGGTATGTTTTGATACGTGTCATGCCTTTGCATATGGATATGATCTTAGAACCGAAAAAGACGTCACTGAGACATTTAAGAAATTTGATGATACTGTTGGATTTGAAAATTTAAAGATCTTACACCTAAATGACTCCAAGGGCGAGCTTGGCTCAAATCTTGATAGACACGAGCACATCGGCCTTGGCAAAATTGGAGAAAAGGGAATGGCCTCAGTGGTAAGAATGGCAAACAAGAAAGATATTCCAATAATTTTGGAGACACCGATTGATAACACGCGTGATGACTATGGCAACATCAAAAAGGTAAAAGAGATTGCATAGCTTCAAATTTATTCTAATAATCAGGTCAAGCATACCATGAACTACGACAGCGTAATGCAGCTTGCACTGGAGAGGGGATTTTATTTTCCAAGCTGCGAGATTTATGCAGATGCGCAGGCAGGATTCTGGGAATACGGACCATCTGGCGTATCAATGAAGACTAAATTCATCGAATTATGGAGGCGAGAACTTGTACGACGCGACGGAATGCTTGAAATTGATGGCTCGCAAATAATGTCAAAATCAGTCTTTGAGGCATCAGGACATCTGGCAAGCTTTGCAGATCCTGTGGTTAGATGTATTAGCTGTGGACTAAACCTTAGAGCGGACAAGCTTATTTTTGAGCAAACCAAGATAGAGATTCCAGAGAGCGCAGACCTGCCAGACTTTGACAAGGTAATATCAGAGAAAAACATTCGGTGTCCTAAATGCAAGGGGGAGTTTGAGCGATCACGCAAATTCAACATGATGTTTAAGGTAGAGATTGGGCCAGAAGCCGAAGCTGCATATCTTCGACCGGAAACATGCCAATCCATTTTTGTTGATTTTCCAAGACTATTCAAAACAATGAGGGGAAAGCTTCCACTAGGAATAGCGCAGATTGGCAAAAGCTTTCGAAACGAGATCTCTCCACGACAAAGCCTTTTGAGGTTACGAGAGTTTTACCAAGCAGAAATTGAGGTGTTTTGCAATCCAGGAAAATTAAATGACTTGGAGAGATTTTCCGAGGTTCAGGATACTACAATACGATTATGGATTAATGATGAGCTAAAGGCAATGACGTGTAAGGAGGCAGTTGATTCCGGTGTATTGCCAAACAAATTTGTCGCGTATTATCTTGGTTTATTGACAGAGTTTTACGAAAAAACTGGAATCGATGTAACAAAATCCAGATTTCGAAGATTGGGTGAAAAGGAAAAGGCATTCTATGCAAGTGTAGCCTTTGATTTTGAGGTCCAGACCACAATAGGCTGGCTTGAGCTTGTCGCGTGCAATTATCGTTCAGACTATGATCTTACCAGCCACGCAAACAAATCCAAGGAGAAATTTGAGGTTCTAGATGATGAGCAAAAAGTCTTGCCGCACGTATTTGAAATATCAATGGGCATTGACCGCTCTTTGTATACCATTCTAGAGCATGGTTTGCGTGAAGAAAAGGAAAATGACAGAATTGTGCTATCCATCAAGCCATACTTGGCACCAGTCCATGTTGGAGTTTTGTCTTTGGTAAAAAAGGACGGCTTGAGAGAGAAAACTGATGAGATATTTCTTACCATAAAAAGAAAATATGATGCATACTTGGATCATTCAGGAGCTATTGGAAGACGATACAGAAGACTAGATGAGGTAGGCACTCCATTTGCCATAACAATAGACCATCAAACCTTGCAGGATGACACCGTAACCTTGAGAAAGAGGGATTCTATGTCTCAAGAGAGAATCAAAATTGCGGATCTTGACTCCATATTATCAAGATCAATTTCATTTCCATAGGTTTAGTTAAAATATTTTAAAAGTTTTCACTATTTTTTCTTATTTTTACTATTCTTATCATCATTGTTGTTTCCATTGTTGTTTCCATTGTTGTTTCCATTGTTGTTTCCATTGTT
>CAYOBG010000149.1:0-3485 GCA_964402265.1 uncultured Candidatus Nitrosotenuis sp.
ATAGTACCCCATGTTCTCACCTGTATGTTTGCGGAATCATCAGGTCCAACTGGTACTGACTCGTGAACCAAATTCGGCATCGTCATTGCTAATCTGTCATAGTCTGCGCCAATTTTGAGCTGCTCTGATTCCAATGACTGGAGTTCCTGGGATAGCGCCTGCATCTGAGAAATCACGGCATCTGCGTTTTGGCCAGACTTTTTCTTTGTAGCGATTTCTGTCGCCATCTCGTTTTTCTTTTTTCTAATATCATCTGTTTTTATGATCATCTCGCGCCGCTTGGAATCAAGTGATACTAGAGAATCCAAGTCAAACTCTACATTTCTGTCTGAGAGCATTTTTCGAATGACTTCGGGCTTTTCCTTGATGAGTTTTGGGTCCAGCATTATTCCATCACTTTGAGTGCCATCTGTGCATGGGCCAAGACCTCGTCAATTGTAGCAGTTAGTGTTTTCATGTTGCCTGTACTGTGGAAATTAAAAACAAGCGCATTATCAAGATTTTCTATCTCAAATGATAATCCCTTTGGGAAATCAACATTGTCTGGTTCCAAGGCTGCCCTTATAGAATCAGCCTTTTTCTTGGTAAGCTGACTAATTGCTATTCTGACTTTGGTTTCCATTTACGCCGTCTTCTAAAAAGTCTAAAAATCCGTCAAGGTTATCCTTTGTTATTTTAGCGCCAGCCGCTGCGTCATGCCCTCCTCCTATACCATTGAACTTTGCAGCCCCTGCCTTCATCAGGGCAGATAGGTTCACGTCGGTTTTGCAGCCAATTGATTTTCGCGATGAAAACTTTATTGTATTTTCCTCGCTGTTTGTCCTGAGTATGATGATTTTTCCAGCGTTCTTTGGAGAGCCGGCCAATAATGATGAAATCGTACCTGTCATGGTCTCCGGAATTACTCCCTCGCCGTTTACCATAACGCATTTGGGCGAGTCGCTAATTCTCCATCGTTCGTTTGTCAAAATATTCATGTAATCCCGGATCAATTTTCTATACTCCAGCAGGATGTTTTCGCCCTCATGCAGCATCCTGTTTCTATCGCCCATGCATATTGCAATTCCAACACCGGATCTTCCTATTCTTCCGCAAGAGTTTAGCATGGTTGAAAACTCGCGAGCATCGCGCAAAAAGCTGCGCCTTTCCTCTGCCGGAAAGGTGTAGGTGTGGCCGATTAATTCCTCCATGATTTGGGTGGCGTTTTGAGAGCTGGCAAATTTCGTAATGGACTCAATCAGAATGCGTTTTTCGTCATCTGTGAGGTCTGACGGCGTTCTAAATCTGCCTCCGTCCTTGAGACTAATATCAGCTGATTTGAACAGTCCAAGGCAGGCATCCCTATTCCATGTGAGCCCTTCGATAAATGGCTGGGCAGTAAATGCTAGTGCGTCAATTAGGGGTCTTGTCTCCCGTCCAACCAATAACAAATCCATGTCAACCTGGAGTAAGCCAAGTGATTTTGCCTCTTCTATAATTTCGGCATTTTTTCCAAGAAATGATTTTTTCTCGCCCTGGTCTTGTCTGTCGCCAAGGGCTGACACAACCGCAATTGACGAGAGGTCCTCGTTTTTTCTGTCTAGTGTTTTTGCTGCCAAAAAAGCCATGCCGCCAGCACAGATTTCGGTTCCACCGTTGATGCCATATTTCCATGCGTTAATCACGCAATCATTCTCATGCTCTTCCTCCGGAATTTCATGATGATCTAGCACAAACCAATCTTTCCCAAATGCCTCGGAAAACTGCTTTGCAAATCCGCCTCCAAGGTCAGTCACAACATGAAAGTCGCGCGAGTCAGCCTGCATCATTTTGATGGTACCAGAACTCATCTCCTTTGCAGTCCTAACTGTGACCTTTGCACCTGCACGAATCAGTGCCTTTGTGATAATAGCACCTGATGTCAATCCGTCACAGTCGATATGTGTAGTAACTGAGATGCTCTTGTTATTTTTGATTAAATCAGAAATCCTGTCGCTAAAATTTGATAAATGCTCTTGTAAAATTTTTCCCATTATTCAAGCTGGGCTACTACTGACTTATATTTCCAGTTTTGTGGCAGTGCGCCAATTCTTTTGTAGTATGTTGATATTCGGTGAACCTTTGCCTCGATTAGCTCAAGGGATCTGACGTTTCGCTTATCAGAATTGTTTGTCTTTAGGTGTCTTTGTAGGTTGATTGCCTTTTTGACAATATTGTTGAGGTCTTCTGGGATCTCTGGTATGATCTTGTTTTCTTCCAGGATTTTTTTGACTGATTTTTTTGTGATCGCCTTTGTCAATGGAATGGCGTGCTGATCTCTGAGCTTAATTCCTATTTGGCTCATTGGGATTCCGTCCTTGCCGTATTTTACGACTAGTTCCTCTACCTCTTTTGGTGTAGTTGTAACCCATGATGGACTTCGTGTAGTGATCGGTCTAGTAGAGTGCGATTGTCCATGTCTGTGGGTGTGTACACGTCCCATGGCGGCTTTGATCCTAGAACTAACATAAACGTTACCACAAAACAATTGCCAAAGATGGTGATTAGAAAAAAGTTAAATAGAAACCATAGCCCCCAAGACAACAGAACACTATGAATAAAGCACTATTCGGAGCAGCAATCTTTGCTGTAGCCGTAATATCGATGGGAATGACAGGACAAGCATTTGCCCAATACATGGGTAATGTTGACACTGAGTCTGGACAAACAGGCAAAAACACCCTCGAAGAAGCACTAAAACTTCAGAGAGAACGTGTCGAGTCTGCATCTGATAATCCAGCAACAGGTTCTGGCACTCCATACTTGGCAGCTGATGGTGTCTTGGGAGCTTCTGCTATTGCAGCAGCCGTTTTCGGAGGAATTGCAGCAGCATTTTTCTTCAGAGGACGAACCGGAAGATACGCAGCTCAAGGAAGAGGGTAAACCACTTCTCTTTTTCTCATTTTATTGATTCTAGCCCCAACGTTAGTTCTGCGCGATCATCATAATTTCTGGATATTAGAGAAATGTATATATCGCACATTATGAGGTCATTAGTTTAATGACTCCATTATTCGGTACAGTGTTCAATATTCTGTCTACCGTATTTGGACAATTGGGACCAAGCTATGACCCATTGTTCTACGATGTCATGGTTTACATCTTTGGTACAATGATGTTTACTGTATTCCTACTAGGAATCATATCATATTGGCTAAGAGTCCATGGCTGGTCATACAAAGACAACCGTGAAAGATGGGTTGACGAATTAGACAGACACTTTGAAAGAGAAGGTATCGGCCTGATACCAGACAACGGAAAGTACTGGTAAACTCTCTTTTTTCATTCTTTTTAGTATTCTTTAATTCTTTTTTGCCAGCTATGGCTTTAGTATGATTTTGTTAAAGTCCTAGGCTTGTTGGGTTTTCAGACTTGGGCTATTTCGGAGGAGCAAAGTCGTGCTCTGATGCCTGATCATAGGTCTTTGTTAAGAATTCCGCGCGATAGTGAGCGCCATCAACTAGGGG
>CAYOBG010000150.1:0-3317 GCA_964402265.1 uncultured Candidatus Nitrosotenuis sp.
AGAGTTGTGTTTTACTAAATATAAAGCAACTATGGTTCTGTAACTGCTCAGAACGACAAGACGATGGTAAATGTGGTTGGACTATTTGATACGGCGATCTTTCCAGAATGCTGCTCTATTATGCTCTTGCAGCTTGCAAGGCCTAGTCCCGTACCTTCTCGCTTTGTGGTAAATAATGGATCAAAAATCTTGCCCATTGCTGCCTCTGGGATGCCTGGACCTGAATCTTCTATTTTTAGCTCAATGAATCCCTGTTTTCTTTTTGCCCTGATGTTGATTACTCCGGTGTTTTCCCCTATTGCCTGAATTGCGTTGAGTATAATATTGGAAAATACGACCTGGATTTTCTGTGAATCGCACAATATTGTCAGGTCGTCTTTTGGGAAATTGATTGTAATGTTTGTAGGTATGATCAATGTTTGCAGCGATGATATGATTATTTCATTTAGTGATGCAGGTTGTTTTTTAACAAGCGATGTTCCCCTTACATAATCCAGAACGCCGTTAATCTGCTGGGTCATGCGAAAGATTGACTTTTCAATCAGGTCGATTCGTTTTACTGTTGCCTCATCTAGGTTTTTGTTTGTAATTTTTATCAGCTGGGCAGTTCCCTTTACAACTGAGAGCGGATTTCTCAAATCATGTGCAAGCCTTGATGCAAGCTCGCCAATTGCGGATAGCCGCTCTGCCTGAATAAGTTTTTCAGTTTTCTCTCTGACTTCTGACTCTAGCATTGTTTTTTGGCCCTTGAGGTTTTTTTCAATGCTGTTGAATTTTCTCAAGTTTTGCTCTAGTATCTTTCTAAATTCCTTAGAATTTCGCTTTTCCTCCTCAAGCTGGCTCTCTAATGTCATGATGCGGTTCTGCACTTCTTTTTCAACCATACTTGTAATGCTGTTAATTATTTTGTCTGATTCAAACTCTTTTCCGAGATTCTCAAACTCTGTTTTGCTTGTTTGCACAGGAATTGGCTCGCCAGGCGTCAATATGCCCAGTTCTTTTTCAAACTCGTTTTGCATTTTCTTAATTACGTTAATCTTTGTTTTCTGGTCTGCAATGTGTTTACTCAATGAATTGATGTATGTGTTGGCCTCTTTGATATCGCCCCTGAGATCATCAAGATGTTTTTTTGTAGAGTTTTGCGCGGGATCTTTTTTAAAGAAAACCTCTTTTTCTGGCTTGTCAAATATATCGTCTTTTTTGTCTCTGTTGTCTCTGTTGATATACTTGCGATTCATCTAGTCAAAATCAGCGTTATTTGAAATTAAGTTGCAATCTGTTCGATTTGAACAAAACTAAAAATGCATTCTTAGAAATAAAGAAACCACCTGAAATAGTCACAAATCTTGATTTTTATTATAGGATCAAAAAAACAAACCCGTGGACAAGAACAAAACTAGGCCCACAAGTGAGATGTTCCTCAAGGGTTCCATAATTGGGGCAATAATTACAATTCCGTCACTGATTGCGTTTTTTGTTGCTTGGAGCATTACTGGTGAAAAGATAACCTCACTCATTATAGGAATAGTGGTTCATTTTATTGGGATGGGGTTCTCACTCAAAATATCAAAAAAGCTTTTCAAGATAAAGCCGGCCTGACTGATTCAAATTTAATATGCGATTCAAACCACGAAAATGGCAATGAATCTGGACAAAATAGAGCATGACCTAATACACGAAGTCAAACTTAGCCCACTTGAGGCCAAGGTATTCCTGCTTGTCACCACAAAGGGAAAGATGAATGCAAGCCAAATTGGAGAGGAACTTGGGTTGACTCAAGACGATGCAATCAATGTTTCAAAAAAACTCGTAGCACTTGGCGGATTCATTGATATGTCTGAGACGGAATTTGAGGCAATGCATCCAAGATTTACTGCAGTAAACATGTATAGAAAAATGTGCGCTCGGGAAAACATCGAGTTCAAAAAAAATCTCACCGTTGATAACATTGGCGTTGCCTTGGAAATCTATTATGAGCGTGCAAGAACTAAATAGTACCTTTTTGCGCAAAAATGCAATGAGCCATGATACGGAAACCTGTAAGCACGAAATAGTTTACTTTGGAGTCACAAACGTAAACATCGATGAGCGAACTATAGGCTCGGTGGATATTTGGAGATGCGCAATTTGCAAAAAAAAGTTTTGTGAAGAAAAGCAGCTTGGAATTGATTCAATAGTGGATTATGTGGGGATGCCAAAAATAGATCCAGATGAGAAATGGGCAGTACTTGTGCGCAAGCTATTCAAAGGAAAAGACAGGTGGAAGCTTGTCAGACTAAAGCAAAATGGCATTCTCAAAGTCGAAAATCCTGACGACAAGATACTGGAAATTCCAATAAATGACTTTAAAGTAGATGATCCAAATCATGTTAGCTTTCTAATTGATGATAATGTCAACAAGGCAATAGAAATCTAGGTGGAAAAATTGGACATTGCGGTTCATGTAAATAATGTGAAAGGAAGCCAGATGGCAGCAAAAATCACTGGCACATTTGTAATATCTGGTAATACATTCAAGTTTTCTGCAATAGCGTTTGGCAGAATTGGGGGCCACAATATCGGGGCAAAAATATCAAAGGCAACAGAAAAGTCACTAGAAAAACTAGGCTATGACGTAAACGAGGTAATTGATGTATTGCAAAAAAATCTAGTCTCTGGAAATATCAGTCTGCCTGAGGGCTTGAGCAGAGAATCCTTTGCAGATTCCTAGAATTCGGCTTCTTCTAGTGCCTTAGCACAAGAGCAGCCTCTGTGTTCTGGTATGACATCAGGTATTGCAGTGAGCAGTCTTTTTGTGTTTTCGACGTTTTTGTGCAGGGTTTCAATTACCTCTTTTGCAGTAACTGGCTTTTCTGCCCACACATCATAGTCTGTCACTGTTGATATTGATGCATAACACATTTGCGCCTCTCTTGCCAGCTGACACTCTGGGACTAGTGTCATGCCAATGATATCAGCACCGGTTGATTTGTAGAATCTTGACTCTGCCTTGGTTGAGAATCGTGGACCTTCTATGCAGACATAGGTGCAGTTTTTGTGCACTGAAATGTTTTGGGCCTTTGCCGCATTAAGGATTGCTGATTGCAATTCAGGACAGAATGGGTCTGCGACTGAAATGTGGATGACTCGACCTTCTTCTGAAAATGTTCCCTTGCGAGACTTTGTAAAGTCAATGAACTGGTTTGGCAAAACAAAGTGGCCTGGAGCAAGCTCTTCTTTTAGGCTGCCAACTGCAGATGGGGCAATTATTCTTTTTATTCCAATTTGCTTGAATGCCCAAATGTTTGCTCGATAGTTTATCAAATGTGGAGGTATGG
>CAYOBG010000151.1:0-3281 GCA_964402265.1 uncultured Candidatus Nitrosotenuis sp.
CAAATGTGCAGACGAAGTTCATCTTTGTTACAGGCGGTGTGATGTCAGGGCTAGGCAAGGGCGTAGTCACATCATCGATTGCCAAATTATTACAGTTATCAAACCAAAAAGTCTCATGTGTCAAAATAGATCCGTACCTAAACTATGACGCAGGAACCATGAACCCAATTGCCCATGGAGAGGTCTACGTCACAGACGATGGAGGCGAATGCGACATGGACATTGGAAATTATGAGCGATTCCTAAACCAGAATATAGCAAAAACCCACAATATTACAACTGCCCAGATTTATTCTACCGTAATAGAGGCTGAAAGAAAGGGCGAGTACTTGGGGGCATGTGTCCAGATTATACCACATGTCACAGATGAGATAAAACGAAGAATTCGCAAAATTGCAGAAGACGAAAAGCTAGATGTCCTAGTAGTGGAATGTGGGGGAACGGTAGGTGATATTGAGTCACTGCCATTTCTTGAAGCATTAAGGCAGCTAAGACTTGAAGAGGGCTCTAACAGTGTGATATTTGTCCATGTCACATTAGCGCCATCACTTGATGTGGTGGGTGAACAAAAGACAAAGCCAACACAGCATTCCGTTCAGGAATTGAGAAGAATCGGTATTCAGCCAGATTTGATGGCAGTAAGATGCACCACCCCATTACTAGAATCAACCAAAAAGAAAATCTCCATGTTTACAAATGTGACATCCAGAGATGTTTTCTCGTGTCACGATGTAAAATCAATTTTCATGGTGCCACAAATCCTGTACGACCAGGGAATAGTGGATACAATATTTACAAAGTTTGGCAAGGTCGGACTCTTAAACTCGTCTGCAAACTGGGACAAGTGGAATAGTATAGTACAATCAATGGAAAAAGGCGATGGCGAAATCAAGATAGCCATGGTTGGAAAATACGTCACGCTAGCAGACAGCTATGTGAGTGTAAACCACGCACTAAAGCACGCAGGAGCAAAAATTGGAAAGTCAATATCAATTGACTGGATTGACTCTGAAGGGATAAACGGAAACGTTGATCAACTATCAAAATACAACGGCATACTGGTTCCAGGCGGGTTTGGCTCACGCGGAGCTGAAGGTATCATCAAGACTGCAAACTTTGCAAGGGAGAAAAACATTCCATATCTTGGGATTTGTTTTGGATTCCAGCTAGCTGCAATTGCATTTGGTAGGTATGTGTGCAATTACACCGATGCAAATTCCACAGAGCTTGACCCAAATACAACAAATCCGGTAGTGGATTTGCTGCCAGAGCAAAAATCAGTATCAAACATGGGCGGCTCACTAAGACTAGGAGCACATGAAATCATAGTAAAGGGAAACACCATAGCTCACAAGACATACAATTCGGATAAGGTAGTACGACGCCACAGACATCGATATGAAATCAACAAAAACTACATCGATACATTTGCAAAAAACGGTTTGATATTTTCAGCAGAATCTGATAACTCAAAGCGAATGGAAATGCTAGAGATTCCATCCCACAAGTTCTATTTTGGGGTCCAGTTCCACCCAGAGTTTAACAGCAGGCCGGGCTTTCCAGAGGAATCATTTGAGGCCTTTATCAGGGCGTCTGCAAGCTAGGTCTTGGAAATTTCATAGATTTTCTGCCTTGCATCTCTAATTGATATCTTCTTTTTGACATAGCCCTTGTCTAGCAAATGTCGCAGTGCCAAACGAACGGTTCTGTCAGGCAATAAGGTCTTGGTGACCAGGTCCCGCTGAGTCAGAGACCCCTCATATTCCAGGGTTTTTAGCAAAAGCTTTGAGCTTGGAGGCATGTTTAGCAGGTCTTCTGCAAGTCTGACCTTTTTGGTAAGAGCGGATACTGCTGAAGAGTCCTTTTTGATTTTGATCACTCGTGCAGACGGAATGGATTTTGTGCATTCTAGAGTGTTGTTGATTCTGAATCTGTCTACACCATCTAGGACCACCTCACAGAACAATCGGGCAGACACATCATCTACTTCTATGATACTAGTATCACGTACAATGAGTGGCCTTCGCGTGATATCTAGCGAGTTTACAGATACAATACCAAAGACTGGCGAGTCCTGAAATATCATTGGACCGCCTGCAGACATTGAATAAGCAGACGAACCAATCGGGGTTGCAATGATAACCCCGTCACTTGAATCATGCCATACCTCTTCATGATTTACACGCAACACATGCTCCATTAGCATGGCACTCTTTGATGAAAACACTGCCACATCATTCAAAACAGGATAGACTGGCTTGCCGTCAATTTTTACTGCAATTCTTGAAAATTCTGAAATCTCAAAATCAGCCTTTTTGATGCGGTTCACAAATGCAGAAAATTCCTTGAGATCAATTTGCGCCAAAAACCCGCTGGATTCTGATTCCCCAACACCAAGTACAGGAATCTGCGCGTCCTGTGTTTTGTGAAAATAATTGCGAACTCCCCGGTCCCCGCCAGTCACTATAACACAATCAAGGTCCTTTCGCGGCTTGTACCCGACATAAACAGATGAAACCCCGTAATCATCCAGTACTGTTTTTATGGTTTTTACTGCAATGTCAGATGGCGTGATTCCAGAAATTCCGATTTGCACAAATCACTAACCTCCCCTGTTATAATAAAAGCTTAGACGTCTTTGAACTTGAGTGTGTTATAGATGTAGGACGCATTTGCCTCAGTGGCACCCCTTGGAGGAACCTTATCGAGGCCAATCTCCCTTGATTCCAGTGCTGCCTGGGCTGCCCCCCCTGCAAAGCTTAGCGCCCATATTGCGTCCTTTTCCTTTAGTAATGCGCAACAATATGTTGCAGTGAAGATATCGCCAACACCTGATGTATCAAACACATTCATGTTCGGCAGGGTCAGAAAATATCGCCGGTCCTTATAGAATAGTGAAACTTCGCGCTTGTTGGTATACAAAAGATGGTCAACTTTTTTGTGCAGTGCCATAACACCGTCCATTCCCTCAAGGCCAGTCAAATTGTATACCTCACCAGGGTCTGATTTTAAAACATGGATTTTTGAGAGGTCAAGCTCTGTTCGCTCAAAAGAAACCTTATCATCTGCACCACGTCGTCTCAAAAATCCTTGGGGATCAAGTGCCACTAGTTTTGCATCAGACTTTATCTTATCCAGGACATCATATGATATTTCATCAAACACCGGACTAATCAGAATGCCATCGACATTTGTCTTGGTGTAATTGATTTTCTCGCACATGTTCTTGATCCATAGAGTTCTGTCAGTGTTTTCAATTTCTAGTCTGAATCGTGTGGTCA
>CAYOBG010000152.1:0-3254 GCA_964402265.1 uncultured Candidatus Nitrosotenuis sp.
AGTACAAAAACGCAACAAAATTCCACAACCTATTTGACTTTTTATCCGAATTACTGGGCCTTTCAGCGCCTCTTGTGGTAAAGGATGTGTTATTGTCATCAACTGAAGTAATAGTTAAGGTATCAAACGAATATGATGCAAAACAAAAGTTCATCAGCTCAATGAGTGAGATCCAAAAGACTCTAACAATCAAGAAGAAATAATTAGTTTTTATTCACACTCGATACACTCTCAGTATTGCAGAACAAGACACTCACTCTTGCAATTATTATCATAATTAGTCCTGTTTTGTTTGCACTAGCGTATCATCCAGATTCGTTTAGTCTGAGCTGGAATCAGGGCAGGGGTGGATTTTTGTTTGCAATGGCATTTATCGTAGCGGAATTAATCGGAGTAAAATTAATCGTATCTCAAAAAAGAGTTTTAATGACAATACCGTTTGCTGGCGCAATTTTTGCATATCTGATAGCACTGGATTATGGTCTGCGTGACTATATCCAAAATGGAGCTAAAATCTATGACGTAAACCTGATTCATTCTTGGACTTGGATGTGGGACTTTATCGTAATGGGCGCGTTTGTGATTGCTGCTGTCACCATACTGTTTGGGAAGAGATGGATTAGGATTGCACCGGCAGGACCAATTTTTCTGTGCGGAAGCGCAATCATTCTGTCTTTGGATGCATTTTTCCCGTATGACACCCTGGGGCCACTTCAATACGTGGTACCATATCTAGTCAAGGCAAACGTCTCTATCATCAATTTCTTTGATCTTGGAACTGCGATTGCAAGAAACAACCTGATGTTTCTCAAGGGCGAGCATGGCTCCATGGCACTACAAGTCTTTTGGCCGTCTGCTGGTGTGCACAGCATAATCATCTATTCCTTGGTAATGATGGCATTTTTGCTAAAGATGAATATTCCACGAAAACGCAAGGCAGTCTACTTTGCACTAGGAATAGCTGGCACCATTGGAGTCAACATGATTAGAATTTTCTCACTATCCTTGTTTGTGCTCAAGGTCTCAACAAATCCAGTCGAGTTTGAAGAGTTCCACGGAATTGCAGGCGAGATAATGTTTCTACCGTGGCTGTTTGCATATCTTTTTGCAGTAACTGCAATAGAGACAAAACGCCTCAAGAAACTGTCTGCCTAAAAAAAATTCGTAATTGAGCTTTGGCCTTCCATGTCTGATAATTCTGATACCTTGACGCCTAGTCTTCGAATATCGATGGTTTGATCAGACAGTGCTTCCTGGAGCAATGTGATGGCAGTTTTTTTGAGCTCATCTGCACTGGACGTTGGGTTTTTGAGCATTCTTGATTTTGTCTTGTTTGATAAATCAGACTGGACGAACTGAATGCCGACTGATTTGAACATTTTTTTGTGTTTTAGTATGGTTTGGTGCAAGTCTGAACAAATCTCATCTATGGTGCTGGCCAGAAAATCAAATTCTTTGGAATCATGCTTTAGCGTGACGATTCTTGAATACTGTATGGTGGGTGCCCTTTCTGCTACTGGGTCATCATCAATTCCCCGAGCCGCATTGTGAATGTATGATGATATTTTCCTGCCAAACATTTTGTTTAGGGTAAAGACATCGAGCCTTCTTAGGTCTTCAATAGTCTTGAGATTCATCTCTGTGAACTTTTCTTCTGTTACCTTGCCAATTCCTGGAATGTCTCCGACCTTGAGTTGACTCAAAAATGATTCCGTCTTTTCTGGCTCTACCACAGTCAAACCGTCTGGCTTTCTGTATCCTGATGCAATTTTTGCTACAAGCTTATTTTTTGATATTCCAACAGTGCATGTCATTTTGAGCTCCATTCGAATTTGGTTTTTTAGCTGTTGTGCCAGATGAGTTGCGTTTACAAAGCTCCCTTCAGTTCTTTTTGTCACATCAAGGTATGCCTCATCTCTTCCGACATACTCAAAGACATCTGCAAATGTTTTCATAATCTCCATTGCCTTTTGTGAAATCTCGCTATAGTATGGAAAGTCTGCGGGCAAAAAGGCAGACTCTGGAAACTCTCGAAGCCTTGCCTTTGCAAACTTTATTGGCATGCCGGACTTGACGCCATATTTTCTGGCAATATAGTTTGCAGTAGCAATTGCCCCACTGTCGCCGCCCCTGTCTGAGAAAATGCACACGCAAACCGGTTTTGTCTTTAGGGTTTGGTTTCTGATTTCCTCGCACTGGGCAAAAAAATAGTCAAAGTCAATATGAAATATTATTCTCTCACTCAATGGTATCTTTGTACAAAAAATCCTTATTTACAATATCGAATTGTTTGGTCTAAATACCGCAGCGAGAATTAACAAAATGTGTCATATCCACTAATTCCGGATGAAAAAGGAATCAAAATAATTGCCGAGAAAATGGAGCAAGAAAAAATGTACTATTGCTATCATAACAACAAGGTAATGCTTGTCTACAAAGACGACCAAGAATTCCTAAACTGCTACGAGATAGAAGACGAGGAAATCATGAGCTCAGTTAGGGACTGCAAGAACCCGGAAGAAATTGAAAAAATAATTGAGGACTATCTTGCAAAACAAAACATAAAACATTAAAATAAAAGCAAAAAAGCCAACAGTCAAACACGTCATGAGCGAATCCGATCAACCAACAGATGCACAAGAAATTCTAGAAGAATCACAAAAACTCAAAGAAGCACCAGAAGAAGATGGGGAAAGAAAGACGCGTGACGTAATTTTTGTCGGGGTAAAGCCAATTATGACCTATGTCACTGCAACGCTAACCCAGCTTTCAAATCAATCCGTGGTAACAATTAAGGCCCGTGGCCAGAGAATCACCCAGGCAGTAGATGTCTCCCAAATGATAGTAAAACGCATGAACACCGTAGGCTACAAAATCAAGGATGTTAGAATCGCATCTGATTCACTTCTCTCACAGGACGGCAAGACAAGAAACGTATCGACGATTGAAATTGACATCACTAAGGAATAATTATTACAAAATTTCTGTAATCTGCGGCATTGTGCTAATCTCAACATTAATCCTGTTTCAGAACTTTAACTCGTGTAACGCAAAACAGTTTTCAATAATTGATGAAATAATCCAATACGAGCAGACAATGGATCCAGTCATGTGCGTTTCAATTGCGGAAAAAATCTCCACACTAAACGCCGAATGCAGCTCAGGTTTTGAAACTCCTGACTGCGGCTAGAGCACATCAACAATAAATGACACCCCAAAGTACACAAGGGCGCCATTAATTGCAATCATGAATA
>CAYOBG010000153.1:0-3245 GCA_964402265.1 uncultured Candidatus Nitrosotenuis sp.
CTTTAATGTACGCCCAAATATTTTTTCAGATCAGACACGATCGATTTTGTGAACGGGTTCTGTATAAACAGTGAGACCTGACATGGAAAATTCCCACTGTTTCCAATCGAGACCTGATGTTTTATCTCATAACTCACAAAGATCAGGGATCAATTTTATTAGGTACCGAAACTCTAACAAAATTAGAGGTATTAATAGAATGACCCTGATCATTGGAGCAGTATGTGAAGAAGGTGTATTGTTAGTTGCAGATACTAAAGTTGTAGACATTGGAAAAAACACTCATACGCATCAAGCTAAAATTATTCGCCCGTTAAGAGAAAGACCAGTCGCAGTAGGCGCATCAGGACTTACTGATGTTTTTAGACGATTTAATAGAAGAATACCACAAGTATTTGAACGCAGGGAAAAAGAAGTTAGAATAGAAAATGAAGTTCAACTTAGAAAGGTCGGTCGAAGTATCGCAGATTTTGATGAACCAATAATACAAAATGTGCAAGGTGATCTTAATTCTCTACAAACTGAACAAAATATAGAAACAAAACCTCAAACTTCCCCCGTAAACCCACCATATGTATACACAGGAGAAGATTTCTTAACGGATTGTAGGCGTATTGTAAGAGAAATAACAGAAGAAGAGAGAGGGTTTCATCCTAATCCAATAGAAGTTTTGTTGGCTTTCAAAACAAGTACTGCGCAACTCTATCAAATTAACGCATATGGGTTTGAAACTGAAATTGATAGTTATACTTCCATAGGATCAGGAAGTGTGTATGTCGATATGTTTTTTGAAAAATTATGGATAGAACGAACTTTTGCCAAGACCATACCATTAGCTTGTTTTGTAATCAAATTCATTGAAAACATGGGGTTAGATAATTTTGTAGGTGTTGGTAAGGGAGATACACCTCAAGTTGTAGTTATCCCCAACGATGATAATTGGGGCGATTTGGATTTTTCCAATAAAGAGCAATTCTTACTTGAATCTGAGGATGTGAGTCTTTCTATCGCTGAAGCCATCAATAAGATCAAACTCCCAAAATTAGAACTGGCTGAAGGTTATTCGTTAAAGAGATACTAGTTATTTTTTCGGTTTTAATGTTAGCTTGTTGTCCTTTGTGTCAAAATCCAATTCTACACCCTCCTTCCAACCCATCTCCTTGATCTTTTCTGGTGGAATAACGACAACCCATTTCGCGTATTCTTCAGTACCTACTCTTCGTGACAGTTGTTTTTGTAGCTTCATTCGCATGTATTACTCATCTTATCTACATAAATCTTTAGGCACCTAAATGTTTATATTATTAGGTACCTAATAGATAGCATGGGAAACATATCAAACCCAAGAGAGGAAAGCGGAAAAGAAATAGCAACTAAACCAGATCAAATCAAAAGAATAGATGAGAACTGGTATCAAGTAAAGGCGCAATCACTAAAACATGACTCTTGGTATGATGTGATAATTACTGAAAAAGGATTAACTTGTGATTGCCCTGATTCTCAATGGCGTAGACTCAAATGCAAGCACATCTATGCAGTAGAGTTTTCCTTACAAATGAGACAACAGGTTCAGACAGTCGTTATCAATCAGGTAGATGCTAACAATTGCAAATTCTGCAATTCAAGTAAGATAATCAAAAAGGGACTGCGAAAGAATAAGACCTACAGTTTGCAGATCTACCAATGTCAGTCTTGCAACAAGAAATTCTCAATCAATCTAGGATTTGAGAGAATGAAAGCCAGTCCACATATCATAACTTCTGCGATGCAACTTTACTTCACTGGTGAATCATTAAGGAATGTTCAGAAATTCATTGAATTACAAGGTGTCAAAATCACTCATAAAACAGTCTGGAATTGGATTAGAAGATATGTTGGACTAATGGAATCGTATCTTGAAAAGATAACTCCGCAAGTAAGCGATACGTGGAGATCAGATGAATTATTCTTCAAGGTAAAAGGTAATCCAAAGTATCTTTATGCTTTGATGGATGATGAGACTAGATTTTGGATCGCTAAACAAATATCCGATACAAAGTTTACCGCAGATATTAGACCGATGTTTAGAGAAGGTGCAGAAATTGCAGGCAAAAGACCAAAGGTCTTGATCACAGACGGTGCACATAACTTCATGGATGGATTCAAAAAAGAATACTGGACTCTGAAAAGTCCAAAACCCGTTCACATCAGACATATTCACATCAAAGGTGATATGAACAACAACAAAATGGAACGCCTTAACAATGAGATCAGAGATCGTGAGAAGATAATGAGGGGATTGAAAAAAGAGGATTCACCGTTAATCTCGGGTTATCAAATTTATCATAATTATGTCAGACCACATATGGCGTTAGATGGTAAAACACCTGCCGATGAAGTGGGAATTAAGATTGAAGGTCAGAATAAATGGATAACCTTAATTCAAAATGCCAGTAAACCAAATTTGAAATGAGTGAAATATTATTAGATATTGCAAAACAACGATTTGATCAAGAAGCAAGTCATGCAGAGAGTATTGATTCAAAGGCAGGTAGTTTAATCGGTTACTCTGGCATAATAGCTACATTCATTGGTTTTTTGTTTAGTGCAAACATATTATCTACAAATATCAATCATCAATTACTGATTATTGGTGTAATTTTTTCATTATTGGCAATTCTAATTGGTTTCATAATACTAGTTCCATTGAGGAAAACAAGGGATATTTTCGAGATTGGAAAATTTGTAGATGATTTCGAGAAGAAAAAAACCGAAGAACAAATCGCTGAAGCATTGAATACTTATTTGGTATTGATCGAACAGGCAGAAAAACAAAACAATCGTAATTCAATAATTCTTTACATTGGGAATGTGTTATTGGGAGTCGGTGTTTTGATCAGCTTTATATCAATAATCTATTAATCTAAAGCGTTTGGCGACCAAACGAAAAGCGCCTAAGCGTAAGGCACGAACTTCAAATTATGCAGGTAAAGCATACAAAAAAAGATAGTTTATCTTTGATAGATACAATAGATTAGTATTTGTCAGAAGATAATCAAGGATCGCAAGAAGGAACTAAAAACAAACGTAAATCAAAATATGCTAAGAAAGTCTTTGAAAAGAGAAACGACTACGATTAGAATTAATCATTAGGTCTCGATAGTAAACACGAATAAGATTCCCGATCAGGTCTCACTGTTTATACAGAACCTGTGAACGTAAAGGATATAAAATTATGATTAGTAAACATGCCATGGTAAAACGAA
>CAYOBG010000154.1:0-3227 GCA_964402265.1 uncultured Candidatus Nitrosotenuis sp.
CATCTACTGTGAGTAATTCAAGATATGCTTGCTGTTTTGTCCCCTTTGGTGCGTAAAGCTCCTGGACTATTCCTGCCTTGGTGCTTTCTTCTGCAATTATGATGTTTTTTGATATGGTTGAAGTGCCGTCAGGTGAAATCGATGACACAATATGGATTGGCTTGTCCAGTATCATGTTTCTTGGTATTTTGATAAATATTCCAGTGTTAAATGCCGCATTGTTCAGTGCAGTGTACTTGTCTTCTTTTGAATCAGACCCATCCAGTATTTTCTTTACCAAATCACCATGTGTTTTGATTGCATCATAAATTGAAGATATTACCAGTCCCTTTGCCTTGAGATCTTCAGGTACGTGAATTCTGAAAATGTTTGTACCTGTTTGTATGATGTGGATTTCTTTTTCAAGCTCAGCCAGTCTTGGTTTTAGTGCATCAAAAATTGCGTTTTGAGAATCCAATACCAGTGAGACCTCAGATGGGTTCATCCTTTTTGCATCAGTGTATTTGTTGTATAGTGGTGAGACCTCGGCTGGCAGTGACTCGTAAATTGCAAAAGAGGTTTTGCGGAACTGCTTTAGCCACTCTGGCTCGTTTTTTGATTCAGAGATTTGGTCTACGTGAGCGGTGCTGATGGTGGATAAAGCGAGTGTTTGCATTTTACAACAGATGTAGGAATTATCCTACAGAGTCATCCATTTCTAGTTTTATGAGTCGGTTTAGCTCGACTGCATATTCCATTGGAAGCTCTTTTGTGAATGGCTCCATGAATCCGTTTACAATTAGTGTTAGTGCTTCTTCCTCTGAGAATCCTCTAGTCATTAGGTAAAAGATTTGCTCGTCACCAATTTTTCCTACTGTTGCCTCGTGGGTAACTGTAGCATCTTCTTGGTTGATTTCCATGTAAGGATAGGTATCTGTCTTTGATGTGTCATCTAGTAGTAATGCGTCGCATCTAACAGATGATTTTACGTTTGTAGCGCCCTTTGCGACATGTAGTAATCCACGATATGTGGTTCTGCCGTTTAGTCTGCTTACTGATTTTGATGTGATGCGTGATGTAGTATCTGGTGCTAGGTGAACCATTTTAGCTCCAGTGTCTTGGTGCTGGCCCTTTCCTGCAAATGCAATTGATAGCGTTTCACCGTGTGCCTTTGGTCCAAGTAGATAGATTCCAGGATACTTCATTGTGATTTTGCTTCCAATGTTTCCGTCAATCCACTCGACTTTGGCTCCTTCGTATGCATATGCTCGCTTTGTTACCAGATTATACACATCGCTACTCCAGTTCTGAATAGTAGTGTATCGTAATTTGGCGTCCTTGTGTGCGACTAGTTCCACTACTGCAGAGTGCAGTGATTCTGATGAATACACCGGTGCAGTGCATCCTTCAATATAGTGAACCTCTGATCCTTCGTCTGCAATGATTAGTGTTCTCTCAAACTGTCCAATGTTTTCTGCGTTGATTCTAAAGTATGCTTGTAGTGGCATGTCGACTTTGACTCCTGGTGGGATGTAGATGAAAGATCCGCCGCTCCATACCGCAGAGTTTAGTGCTGCAAACTTGTTGTCCTCTGGTGGAATGATTTTTCCAAAGTATTTCTTGAAAATCTCCGGGTGCTCTTTGAGAGCTGTATCAGTGTCTAAGAATAAAACGCCTTGTTTTGCCAAGTCTTCCCTTAGGTTGTGGTACACTACTTCAGATTCATATTGTGCACCAACGCCTGCCAGGAATTTCTTTTCTGCTTCTGGAATTCCTAGCTTATCAAAAGTTCTTTTTACTTCTGGTGGAACATCGTCCCAGTTTTTCTCTGTTTTTTCAGAGGCTTTAGCATAATAGTAAATATTTTGAAAATCAATAGTGCTCAAGTCTGCGCCCCAGTTTGGCATTGGCTTTTTCATGAAAACCTCAAATGATCTCAGTCTGAAATCAAGCATCCATTGTGGTTCGCCCTTTAGTTTGCTGATCTCATAAATGACTTCTTTTGATAATCCTTTCTTTGAAAGATGCACATACATCTCGGTGGATTCTTTAAAATCATATTTTGAATAATCCATCTCGAGATTTTCAGATGTCATATAATCCAGTATTCTGTTTTGTTATAAATAGATTCTACACTGAATACTAGTTGTGTGTCGGAGTAGCTATAGCTAATGTAGCTTAAGCTAATGAAAAAATATTTTTCATTGCCTCAAATGCGCCGGGAACTGTATGCACATTTGCAATTTTTGGTTCTGCGTTGAATTTTTTTAATTCATCAGCTGTGAATGGGCCAATTGCAACGATTTGAGTTTGCTGTAATTTTTTTATCAGATCTTTTTGATCCGACATTATCTCAAAAAATCCTCGAACAGATGATGCCGAGGTAAAAACAATTCCATCTATTTTATTTTTAGAGAACGAGTCCTTGAACTGATCCCACTGGGTATGATCAGAAAATGATTTTACGTCATACAGGTGATTCTCCCTTACTACCAGTCCGATTTTTTCCAACAACTTTGCTAAAAATTCAGTTGATGCACCACTTCGTGGTACGATTACCTTTTTTCCCTCTGCATTTAGCTTGGTAAATTGCTCACCCACGCCAACTGATGAAAACTTGGATGGCACATAAGAAACTCGGATTCCCTCGTTTTCCAGCGCCTGCTTTGTCTTTGGGCCCACTGCCATGACTATGGTATTTGCCACAGCTAGCTGCAGTTTTTGGTATTTCTCAGTGGTTTTTGCCACATCAAAGAGCAGTTTTACTGCCTTTGAGCTCATAAAAACCGAATAATCCGGCTGGAACTCTTGCACGTCCTGCAGAAAATCATCAACTATTCTATCGCCCTTTGATACTAGCTCAATTGTTGGAAGCGATATTGGTATTGCATTTTCCCTTGATGCAAGCTCGATGAATTCCTGCGAGTCTTCCTTGGAACGAGTGATTGCTATTGTTTTACCTGAGATCATTTTCTCCAGCCTATGGTTTTGTGTAGTTTTACCACATTTCCTATTATAATTATTGAGGGCGGAGTGACGTGATGCTTTTTGATTTTTTCCGCTATATCAGATAGATTCCCAATTATGACTCGCTGATCATCATTTGTCCCCTTTTGAATTACAGCTACTGGCGTTGTTTTTGCCAATCCACCTGATACAAGCTGTTTTGATATTACTCCGATTCTTGATAGGCCCATCATTATTACTATGGTCTCTACGGATTTTGCAAGTTTTTTCCACTGGACTGG
>CAYOBG010000155.1:0-3199 GCA_964402265.1 uncultured Candidatus Nitrosotenuis sp.
GTTGTTATGGAATTTGCATCAATGTGTGGTATGTTTTTACCAGTAAATTGATGACTCGTGCTCTAACGCATCCCCATATAGAATAGTCTTCTAAATTAATATAGTTGATGAAAATAATATCATAGGATATTATGATACATCCTGATATCGTATTAGAAAAAAGCAAGATTTCAGGACGTGGTTTGTTTGCAAAGAAAAAAATTCCACGTGGGACCATAGTATGGAGGGAAGGTCAAGACAGGATCTACACACTAGAGCAGTTCAAAAAATTCAGCAAAAAATACCAAAAGACAGTGGAACGATACTCTTACGAATGGAAAGGCCTAATCCACCACCCAACGGAAATTGACAAGTACTGGAATCACAGTTGTGCCCCAAACACCGCACCAAGTTTTTCGGCGCGAGACGAAATGGATATTGCCGTTTTTGACATACAAAAAGGCCAAGAACTCACCTATGACTATGGCTTACTCATGGGCAAAATAGACTCGAATTTGATGTGCAGGTGCGGCCAGCCCATCTGTAGAGGAATAATAAAGCAAATCAACAACTCTTCAAAAATAACGAAAAATCTAGCCATCCTGGCAAAAAATGCAGAAGAATTTACGCCTAAAATAAGGCAGCCGCTTTTGTCCCCGTCTGAAATGGGCAGGTTTTCACACTAGAACGTTTTTTTGTGCAAATACAAAGCATAGATAATCACAAGCTGTCCTGCAACAAATGGCACATAGACTGGGTCTAGCGGATCATATGCTTCTTCAATCGTATAGGAATACCAAATGTCTCCAATTGTCACAATAAAGATTCCAATCAAAAGCAAAAGCCAGACGGATTTTAGAATTGTTTTTTTAAATATCTGCATTCCAAGAATAGCAAACGACATAGTCAGCGATGTAATTGCAACATAAGCTGCGCCGACATAAAGATCAGTGCCAGACTCCATCTGAGATGTGATAACATACGAGCCAGTCATAACTAACGGAATTCCTACAAGAAATATTTTTGATACATGTGAAATGTTGTGCTTGAATACTCTAACATGAGTCAAGACATGATACATGATAAGCGGATAGCTGGCAAAATAGAATACATCCGCCAGAGACGGAAATGGCTCTTGATTCTCCATAAGGACTGAAATGTTCCATATTACATCGCCTATTGCCACTAGCAAAAAAGAACTCCCCAATGCAAGGTACGCCTTGCCAAGATTGTTAATCTGCAGGTATCTCTTTGCAACCATAAACGCAATTGCTGCATTAATCACATAGACTGCATCATACAGCACATCAAGTAAAGTAAACGTCTCTATTACCGGAATGTTTTGTATGATGCCTGCACCAAGAAAATAAAGCGCTACAACTATCCCGATTAAGCCAAGAATTCTATAGTCTATTTTTGGTATGCTTGTCTGGCTTGACTGATTCACGCTCTATGGATAGTGCTCCCCGATAGAAAAAGTTGTCAGCAAGACCAGTTTTCCTAGGCGTGATTATATTCACAACTTATGAAAAAATCAATATAGCATTTCCCTTATTTACACACGGATGAAGCAGTGCATAATTGAGGATCTTGACAAGATATCAGATATCACATCAAAGGTAACTGAAATCATAAAATTTCAGACAAAAAAGCCACTTGAAACAGTCGCCATTTTTGATCTGGCAGACTCCACTGGAATGAAGCTAAAGATTGGTCACGATGAGACCGTGAAAAAGATGTTTTTGCACAACCAGCTTTGCAGGCAGATAATCAAGCGATTCAAGGGGCAAGTAATCAAGGATATGGGCGATGGATTACTCACAAGATTTGAAGATCCACTTAATGCATGTCTTGCAGCAGTTAACATCCAGATTGCGACTGAAAAAAACAACACCGTTTCAAAAGCTGCGCTTGCACTTGGAATGGTAGAGGAGGCAAAGATAAACAACGATGTGGATATTTTTGGGACAACAGTTGACCTATGTGCAAGAATTGAAAAGTGCACGTTTCCAAACCAGATCTTAATTGACAGGGCGCTGCACGATGTGGTAAAAAGTATGCTTGCAGATTACGCCGATGTCAAGATTGGCATACCAATGCAAATTGTACTCAAAGGCTATGGAAAAGCCGAGCTGTATGAGATAACATCTGCCAAGTTTGAGCTGATAAATTCTCTGAACAACCCATACTATGTCAATGTAAGCGATGGATTATCCTTTGATGAAAAAATGAAGTTCATCGAGAATGCAAAAACAGAGGTAATAGAGGTCGGACTGGACACAAAAGACATTGCAGAAGATCCAGAATCATACAAGAGCCACCTAAAGAAACTACTAGAAGCAGGGGTTAGTTACAAGATAATAATTCTCATACCAAGGCTTGATGTTCTAACCAATGAAACGCCAAAAACTGAAACTGGGATATTTGAGGAGATGAAAAATATCAAAAAACTCACAGACGAGCTCTCAAGATCAGCACTTCCAGGCAGCCTTGAGCTGTTGTTATGTCAGGAGGTTCCAATGTATCACGCAGTATGCGTAGACAGGCACGGAAACGATGGCGTCATGATAGTCACAAACTATCTAAACGGCACAAAAAGGGAAAAATGCCCAGTTTTGCACTTTTCCAAGATCTCCAATTCAGAGACGTTTAAGACGTATCACGAGTCGATAAACCACCTAATTGAGGTTTCAGTAAAACAATAGTAGCTGGTTTTTCCAACATACCACATGACAGACAGGCAGGCAAAAGACGCAATCAGACTCCATGAAAAGCTGAAAGGCAAAATCACCATAGAGAGCAAGCTTCGCAAGATAAAGCCAAAAGACATTCAGCTGATTTACACACCAGGTGTTGCCGCAGTCTGTGAGAAAATTCATGCTGAACCGGACCAGAAATATTTCCTTACATCAAAGGCAAACAATGTAGCAATAGTCACAGACGGAACGAGAATCCTAGGCCTAGGCAACATTGGGCCGTATGCCGCAATGCCAGTAATGGAGGGAAAAGCAGTTTTGTACAAAAAATTTGGCAAGGTGGATGCATTTCCAATTTGTCTTAACACCACAAAAAAGGAAGAGATAATCACTGCAATCAAAGCAATAGAGCCGGCGTTTGGCGCAATAAACCTTGAAGACATTGAATCACCAAAAGTCTTGGAAATATCAGAGGAGCTTGAAAAAGTATTGCCAATACCGGTGTTTCATGATGACAGACACGG
>CAYOBG010000156.1:0-3197 GCA_964402265.1 uncultured Candidatus Nitrosotenuis sp.
GAACCTTGATTTCTATTTCTCTGTCAAATCGACCAGGTCTTCTCAGCGCTGGATCAATTGCGTTTGGCCTATTTGTTGCAGCAATGACAATTACTTTACCTCTTGCCTCAAGACCGTCCATTAACGATAACATTTGTGATACAACTCTGCGCTCAACTTCGCCAGTTACTTCTTCTCTTTTTGGCGCAATCGAATCAATTTCATCTACGAAAATAATTGATGGCGCCTTTTCTCTTGCCTCTTTGAAAATCTCCCTTAGCCTTGCTTCACTCTCACCATAAAACTTGCTCATTATTTCAGGTCCTGAAATGCTGATGAAATGAGCATTGCTTTCATTTGCAACTGCCTTTGCAAGTAGAGTCTTGCCAGTTCCTGGTGGGCCATACAACAAAACTCCTTTTGGTGCTTCAACGCCTAGTTTTTCAAATATTTCTGGGTGTCGTAGTGGCAACTCGATCATTTCTCGAACCTTTTTGATTTCATCTGTGAGGCCTCCAATGTCTTCGTATGTTACCTGTGGCACTCCTCGCAGGGTTTCGCCTTTTTCCGCAATGTGGAAAACCGTTTTCTGTGTTACCAGTACTGCATCAGCTGCAGGAGTTACACCAATTACTTGAAATGTTAATCGCCCGCCAAAGTATGGCACCATAACATTGTCGCCTTTGATCAAGGGAACACTCTCTAGAGCATCTGCCAAGTATCGCTCATCAATTGGAGGAATTGCCTCTAGTGGTGCAACAACTACTTTTTCGGCTGCTACTGCTTTTATCTTTCTAACCGTTATACTATCCCCGATTGCAATTCCAGCATTATTCCTGCCAAGACCGTCTATTCTGATAATTCCCTTACCTTCATCAGATGGGTATAGTGGGAGGCATTTTGCAACAGTTCTTCTTTTCCCTTTAATCTCTATAACATCACCAGTTGAGGCATTTAGCGTATCCATGGAATCATAATCAATTCGAGCTACTCCTCGCCCAACATCCCTTGTGTATGCCTCAAGTACCTTAAGAGAAAGGGCGCTTTGACTCATATGATTAACATCTCAGCGTATTTTTTATATCTTTGGCCTTTTTGATCCATGCAAAACAAACCTTAAAATCCAAAGGCCTGACCATCACCAAAAATGGGTAAGCGACCATTAGTAAGAAGACGTGGCCGAGGAGGCTCGCAGTTCAGAGCAGCCGCAACTGGTAAAGTTTTTCCAGCAAAATACCCATATTTTGACTTGGCAGAGGATCATGCAGGCAAAGTAGTCGATCTGGTCCATGAACGAGGACGAGATGCGCCCCTTGCGCGAGTTCGCTTTGAAGATGGCTCTATTTCTATGATCCCAGCAGTTCTTGGAACTACGATTGGTTCCACAATAAAATTTGGCTTAAATGCAGATATCAAAGAAGGAAATGTAATTAGCATTCAAAACATTCCAGACGGAACCACAGTATGCAATGTTGAAAAACACTTTGGGGACGGCGGAGCAATAGCAAAGAGTGCTGGCGGTTCTGCGACAGTGTTTTCACACGGCACTGATGGCGTAATTGTAAAACTTCCTTCTGGCAGCTTTACAACCCTGAATCCAAAAAACAGGGCAATGATTGGAGTTTTAGCAGGAGGTGGAACATCAGATCGACCATTCCTTAATGCAGGAAACAAATGGAGACGATACAAATCAAAGGGCCACAAATATCCAATAGTTAGGGGTGTGGCACAAGCTGCATATGTTCACCCACACGGAGGAGGAAGACACCAACACATGGGTGGAGGCGGAACGGTTTCAAGAAATGCACCGCCTGGAGCTAAAGTAGGAAGCATCGCAGCAAGAAAGACTGGACGAGCAAGAATCAAAGAAAGAGCATAATCCAAATTTTTTGTACCCTAAAATTGATTAATAGCAAAGCAAGTTTGTTTTTAAATGACAAAACTGCGCGTTCACCTTTTCATCAAGGGTAAAGTACAGGGCGTTTTTTTTCGTCAAGCGATGAAGGTAACTTCAAAAAAGAATCATGTGACTGGCTGGGTTCGTAATCTAAAGGACGGCCGAGTCGAGGCAATAGTTGAAGGAGAAGACCTTGATGTTAGTAATGTCGTGGAGTGGTGTCATGCAGGACCAGCAAATGCTCGCGTTGAAGATGTAGAAATACGAAATGAAAAATTCAAGGGCGAGTTTGCCAAGTTTGAAGTGTTGTACTAGCGTATGGTACTATACGCATCAGAAATTAATTTTTTAATATTATCTAGGTCTTGTTCGTTTCTTACCACAACTGTCTTGAATGGTTCCTTTCTGTCTCGTTGGATTTTCATAATTATTGAATCACCTTCTGGTTCTAGGTCTGCAAACCACCTAAATGATAGCGACTTGCCAAAAACTATTCTGTGAGCACGGACATCTTCTACAACATTACTCCCAAGCGAGATGCAGTACTGTCTTAGTGAATCAAACAGGGAGGCCACCTGAGTAGGTATCTGCCTTTTAAAATCCTCATAGTTTCTCTTTGGACCTAGAAACAATCCATCCATGATTCAAACTGACTTTTAATACTAATATGTCAAGTGGTAGTAGATCTGCTAGTTCCAATCCAGACGGGTAACCCCATCTCAAGATGCACAAGATCCGCCACGTTGACGAAGTAGCGTGGATACTTTGCCTTAGGATTGCTCCCTCCCGGACCTCATCCATTTCGGCAATTCGGCATTAAGATCATCCCTTCGGACGACCACATCCCTGCATCCACCCGCTTCGGCGTGATTTCATTTCAGTACATCAAGCGGGAATTATCCATTTGGAAATTTATCCAGCAGTTACTGACCTCTGCATAGAGCCGGTTTCAGAAAAGGGCACGGCTAGCGCCCCGATCCTACCTACTACCATATAGTATCATGATGTATTGTTATATTTGCATTAGGTTAGTCTTGCAGATCTATTATCATCTTGCACACAGAGCAAATCTTACCTGTGCAATCTGATCCGCAGTTTGAGCACCTTTGTTTTTCCTTGTAGTTTGTCTCTTTCATGGTCTGGGAGATCTTGAGAACCGATCTGTACATGTTGTTTTTTATCCCACTGTGGCTGTTTTCGAGCTTGTTTAGGAACTCGCGAATCTCTGTTCGAATTCCCTCATTCATGTGTGGGCACGGTTCAACCTGAAATGGCAAGTCATTGGTGAATGCATAAAACACAATTTCAGATTCGTAAATTT
>CAYOBG010000157.1:0-3190 GCA_964402265.1 uncultured Candidatus Nitrosotenuis sp.
ATTTTTGATTACACTGAAAACATGTTAGTAATCAACATGGTAAGCGACTAGACCAAATGGCCAAGCTGTCAAACAAAAACCTGAAAATATCGGGCCTAGTCGTACTAGCTATTATTCTAGTAATTGCCTATCTGTTTGTTAATACAGATACAACCCAAAATGAGCCGATAAAAATCAGCGTTGGAACATGGCCTGGATACGGAGATATTTTCCTTGCACAGGAAAAAGGAATCTTTGAGAAAAACAATGTCAAAGTGGAGATTGTTTTTTTCAAATCCTTTGGGGATGCAATTGATGCGTACAATAATGGCCAAACCGACGGAGGATACACGACATGGCCTGAGGCAATAACTAGCAGCTTTAGCGGTGTTAACTCCAAGGTTGTGTATGTGGTGGATTTGTCCACTACGGGGGATTCAATAGTTGGTATAGGAAACTCACTATCTGATGCTAAGGACGGGGTAATCGGTGTTGGAGATGTGGATGGGTTTTCGCATATTTTTGCACTCAAGGCACTAGAGATTGCAAACTTGAGTGAAAAAGATGTGGGATTCAAAGTAGTATTTCCGGAAAATGTTCTAAGTGAGTTAGAGTCAGGAAAAATTATTGCAGGACACACCTGGGAGCCGTACAAATCAGAGGCAATCGAAAAAGGCTATAATATTCTTGCAACGGATGCAGAGGCGCGAATTATTAATGATATACTGGTTTTCAATTCTGAAATAACAAAGGAAAGACCTGATGATATCAAGAATATAATCAAGTCTTTGGCAGAAGCTCGCCAGTACAGACTGGCCAATCTTGATGAAGCAATTCCCATAATGGCGAGGGGTGAGGGCATGACAGATGATGAGATGAGGTCAGGCCTAGAAGGGCTGGAGTCATTTGATCTGCAAGACAACTACAAACTGCTGACTGGTACGGACCCTCAAGACTTGAGGGGCACTGGAAAATTCATCTCTGAATTTTACGTAAGCATTGGGCAGCTAAACCAACTTCCAAACTTTGATGACCTAATAGAACCAGATCTGGTAGGCGAGCTAGTAAGGGAGGGCAAAAAGCCGTGAAGGTCAGAGCAAAGATCCTAATCCCGACTCTAATTTTGTGTACCTTAGCAGTGGTCATTCCGTCAGTAATTGGAGTGTATACCATGATACAGGCACTGGAAAACGAGGACATTTTGGCAATGAAAAAGGATGCCAACAATTTGATGACAAATCTCTCAATTGCCATTTCGCGAAGGGTGGCAGAATTTGAAGTAATAACATATCCTACTGGATACCTGAATTCTCAAGCCACAACAGATGAGAAAATTGACTTTCTAAAAAATGTCGTAAAATCCTCAAAATCATACATCACAATGTCGATTTTTGACGTAAACGGAATCGAGATTGGAGATACCATGAACATTGGCATAGGTGATGATGCATCAAATAAGGAATTCTTCAAGCAGGCAATCACTGGTAAGATATACCGCAGTGACAAGCCGGAATTCTCAGAACCAATACAAAAGTATGTCATTTACTTTTCAGCACCACTCTACAAGGACGGCAAGATAGACGGAGTTGTAGTTGGAAGATACCCGTTAGATAGAATATACCGACTCATCAGCCCCCTACAAGAAGAGCGATTATTCCAGATCAATTTGCTATCCAGTGATGGCACCCTAATTTACTCATCTGCAAACAAAAAAGACATACTGAGCAAGAATCTTGGTTCAGAGCCAATCTTTGAGAGTGTAATAGATTCTGATAATAACGTGGCTCACCAAATCTCTGATGAAAAATCATACCTGCCAAATTCTCTAATAGTTGGGGTGAAAAGCCCGATATCGCAAGACCCTGGGTCTGATTACTGGGTTTTGTTGATTTCAAGACATGTAGATGATGCGTTCTCTGTACCGCAAACATTGCAAAACCAGCTCATCATATTTGGCGCAATACTGACTGTAATAGTGATAATATCGGTGTTGTTTGTGGTGCAGAAATTCACAGACCCAATCAGGGAGCTCAGAAACGCTGCAAGCAACATAGCAAATGGAAACCTTGGGGCAAGATACAACATTACATCTAATGATGAGTTTGGTGATCTTGGCCGCTCATTTAACGCAATGATATCTGCCATACAAAAGACAAACATCGAAAAAGAAGAGTTTGCCGCAATGGTCTCGCATGAGCTAAAAACGCCGCTAATCCCAATCAGCGGTTATGCGGAATTGTTCCTTGATGGCTCACTGGGTGAGATAACACCTGAGCAAAAAGAAAAACTGCACATAATATATGAAAATTCCATTCGGCTAACAAACCTAATCCAGGATATCTTGGATGCTCGAAAAATTGAGCTCGGGAAGCTAAAGCTTGACTTGCGTGATGAATCAGTAAAAGAGGTAGTCAAGCGAAGCATCGACATATTTGGGCCAATCGCTCAGCAAAGGGGCATCACATTATCCGATAACACTGAGGATGTGATTGTAAGGTGCGACACAGACAGAATACTGCAGGTGCTTAACAATGTGATTAGCAATGCAGTCAAGTTTGTTCCAACGCAATACGGCACAATATCGATAAATAGTAGAATCGAGAATGGATTAGTCATGCTCAGCATAAAGGATAATGGCATTGGAATTCCAAAGGAAAAACAAGACGACTTGTTCAAGAAATTCTACCAGGTTGACAAGACCCTGACTAGAAAATCCGGCGGGACAGGCCTTGGACTAGCAATTAGTCGCGGAATTGTTGAATCACACGGCGGAAAAATCTGGGTTGAATCAGAGGAAAACCATGGTACTGTGGTTCACTTTACATTACCAAGGGGTGGCAAAAATTGAAAAACATTTTGATCATAGACGATAACAAAGACATCGTAGGATTGTTCAAGACAATACTGGAATCTTCTGGCCACAAGTGCGTTACTGCAAATGGGGGAAAAGAAGGAATAGCATTGTTGCGCTCCAAATCCTTTGATCTTACACTACTTGACCTTGCAATGCCGGAGGTTAGTGGCATTGATGTATTAAACGAGGTAAAAAAAGATCCAAAACAAAAATCCACAAAAATTCTAGTCATCACCGCATCATCGCCAACAGAATCTGAAACTGACCGCATAAAGCGAGAATATCCGATACTGGATATAGTAAAAAAGCCAATCAACAAAACAAAGCTGCTAGAACTAGTGGCAAAATACTAGATCA
>CAYOBG010000158.1:0-3130 GCA_964402265.1 uncultured Candidatus Nitrosotenuis sp.
ATACTCCGACGAGAAACCGTCATACCTGCGTCGTAGGCTTGATGGAAAAAGGAAAACAACATGTTATTACGAAAAACTATTTCGTTGTAGTTTTCCACTTGTTTTCTCGTTGTATGATTTTCTAGATCGATAATTCCTTTCATGATTATGATCAAATTATCTGACAAGACATGACTAATGCAGCGTGTAAATCAGTCATGAAATGAGTTGTAAATCTGGTTTGGTTCATGTTTTTGTGTGGTTCCCACTACAAGGCAAGCACCTTTGCACTAGGTGCATGTGTGAGAATGTAAAAGAAAGTAATGAATCCTAGTTTTTTTGGCTACGGAATAATCTTTGGCACAAACATATACAGCAACAGAATGATCTCAATTCTTCCCAGTATCATCAAAAACGCAAATACTGTAATAGTAAATGAGTCAAGGCTGGATGTCACAGTTCCCGCACCAAGTCCTGTTGTGGTAAGAGCAGAGACTGCATCAAAATACGAGTCCTCAAAATCGTACCCCATACCATGCATGTGATTTGCCACAAACAAAGGAATTATGGGAAATGCAACAACTAGTATCAGGGCTGTGAGCAGCTCATTTTTGTCAGTCTGAGTAAGGCTTTTCTTGAAAACATTTCTGATGCTAGCTAGGCTAATGAGTCTGAATACTTTTAGGCCACCAGCCGTTGAAAAGCCACAACCACCGATTAGCATCGCAATGGTAAGAATGGTTCCTGCTATCGGATTGAGGTTCTGCAGACTAATTGTCTGAAAGCCAGTAGTAGTGCTGCCTGAAATGATATTGAATATGCTATCTAGTGGATTGGTATTAGTTGAAAACATAAAGATTGCAGATACTATAGCAAGTATTGCAAAATACAGTCCGACTTCTTTGCTTATCTGAACTGACATGAACTTTGTTCTAACAAATGCATAATGGAATCCAAACGGGAGTGCGCCTAGGATCATTCCAAACATGATTACAGTATATTCTGGAATGGTCATTCCAACTAGAATCTGGGAATTTGGAATCCATCCGCCGGTGGATACTGCACTCATTGCCAAGGCAAAATTATCCATCATGTTTCGCTCCCCAAAATAAAACAAAACCACTGCTATGATGGTAATGTATATTGAAAAAAGAATTGTAATTGTGATTAGCAGCTCTCGAAGCTGGGGTACCTTGCCTGAGATGAAGCTGCGCATTGCACGCAGCTTGTGCTCTGGATAAAACGTCGTAACTATCAGATAGACAAAGCTCAAACCTCCAACGAACTGGGTGTAGCTTCGATAGAAAGTAAAGCTCTGGGGAAGATCCTCAGGTGTTGAAATCAATGACAATCCTCCTGTGGTAAAACCAGCTGAGCTCTCAAAAAAGCTGTTTGCAAAGTTCTCAAGAGGTGTTGTGGCATCATGTGGGACAACTAACATATGCGGTATTGTGCCAAACAGTACCAGCACCATAAAGCTCACAAAGACTAGAATCGCAACATCCCTTAGTTTTAGAGGATGTCGTTCTCCATACGAGTTCATGAAAAATCCAGACACAAACAGTAAGGTGGACATTAGGTAGATTCCAGTGGCAGGAACCGGCTCCCAAAGTATGGTAGCTATTACTGCTGGAACGAACATCAAAACCCCTGCAAACTGTAATACGATTCCAAGATTCCAAATTATGGACCAAAATGAGGACTGTTTTTCGTGCTTTGTTGCCAAATGCTTTTTCATCAAATTAATTATTGTGTCCTTGTATAGAATACCGACAATCTTGTTATCATCGGATAGCACGACAAGCTTTCTGACCTTGTAGTCGCGCATGCGGCTCAGAGCATCAGTTAGGGTCTTGTTTTGATTAATGGAAATGACTGGAAATGTCATGATGTCGCCTATGGTGGTCTTTGAGGGATTCACAAATGCCTCTGCCGTCTTTTTTAGAATGTCCTCATCTGTTACTATACCAATTGGGTTTTCGTTTTTGTCAGTTACAATAATTTCATCAGTGTTTGCCTTTACCATGTGCTTGCATGCATCTGGGATTATGGCCGACTCTGGGAGTCTTACAACATCAACATTTGCGTACGGCTTTACTTGCTGGTTTAGGTGAGTGGGAAGGTCTGGTGTTTTTGGCAACTAATCTCAACGCCAAGATCTGTTACTGATTAACGTTGTGTGGGTGTATTGTTTTAGTGGAAATTGCGGTTTTAAATAATGAGTGTGGTACGCATGATTCTTTGGAATTAATTTCGGCAGAAAAATTGATCATACTGTACTGTAGAAAATAGAATAAAAAAATATTAAGACTCAACTAAGCGTTAGTATCTTTTTTGAAATCTTGGTTTTTGATGCTTTGGTAGACATTCTCTGCAATAAACTGGTCTGTCTGCTTTTGGTTCAAAAGGTACCTCTGATGCTTTGCCACAGTCTGAGCAAGTACATGGGTACATTTTCTTGTCATATGACATAATCCGCCTTAATAATCATCCAAATAAGAACGATGAGATTAGCTGACGTTCACCTTACGTGTGTTTTTGATGGCATTTGGCTCAGTACAATCAAATCACATGCGGCAAGAGAGATTCATCACCGATTATAGAGCCATCCAATGTAACTATCTTAGCTGATAATTCTCCCTTGATCTTTTCTATTATTGGGGATATGGATCTCTTGTATGATTTCTTTTTGGTTGCGTAAAAATACCGATTAAACGAGGGCACTATGATTATTTCCAGGGTTCCTGATTTTGATGGAAACAGGTTTTCCTTGTTTGTTTTAATTGAGACCCAGACTCGCTGCCCATTTAGTATGGAGTCCTCATCAAAAAACACCGGGTGCACATGGCCCATTATTATTTTTGATACTTGGGAATAATTCTCAGTGGGTATAGTATGGCCATGAGTCAGCAACGTATCTTCTAGTATCATCCCAAGGGAGCTGGCAAGTGTAATTTCATTTGGGACAAGTTGTGTGATGTTTGCGTCGTGGTTCCCGGGTATAATTACGACCTCTGTTTTCTTTGATAGTGTGGTTAGCAGCTTTGGTATTTCATCCCATTCTGATTTTGAAATTCGGTTAATTCCTGATTTTATATCGCCCAGTAAGATGAGTGAGTCGGGTTTTTCCTTGTCTATTAGTGATATGATC
>CAYOBG010000159.1:0-3122 GCA_964402265.1 uncultured Candidatus Nitrosotenuis sp.
TCCCAAAAGAAGTTGAGATCCAGAGACTAAAGAAAATCTGGCTCATCGTTATTGCAATGGGATCCACAGCAGCATCAGTGGAAGTAGACAACTTTGTAGATGGTTCACTACATCAAACCTCTATCAGAGATTCTGCATTTACTCCAGCACACTGGTGGTTATACAGCCACTTTGTTGCATTACCATTAGGTTGGGGTTCAGCAGCAATCTATGACAGAAAGGTACCAGTACTCAGAGGTCCAAACAACTCCATGAACACCGGTCTAAAGATGACCATTCTAGGTTACCTAGCAACCATGTTCACTATAGGAGTCAATGAAATGTGGCACTTCTGGTTTGTAGAGGAAATCTTCGCAGTTCCAAACCACTGGATGTTCAACATGGGCGTGGTCGTAGCATTCATGGGCGCTCTAGCATATGTCGTAAGAGTATATGCAAGACTAGTCGAACTAGGTGCAGAAACACCAGGTGAGAACCCATATGTTGCAGAAATGTACAAGATGGCCTTAGAAGGCAAACTGTACAGCAGATCTATCCCATAGGCGAAAAATTCGCTTTTTCCTTCTTTTTCATTATTCCTAGATCGACTCATTCTCGGGTTTTTAAGAAAGACTTAAAAGCCATTTACCGATTACCAATTCAAATGACTCTACCAAAAGGATTTGGCTCAGGTGGCTCAGGCGGAGCAACTAGCGCTGTTGTAGAGAAGATGATTGGTCGTCGTGTCGAGAACATGACTGGCATAATCTCCCTATCATACATTGCAGCTTGGTTAGCAACATTTGGCGGAACAGCAGCAGGATATTTCTATTATCCATGGGCTTATCCAACACCAAGTGGTCACTATGCCTTTATCGTCCTCACAATCGTTGAGGCAATTGGTTATCTCTTCTGTGTTAAAGTAATGGAAGAAGGTACCAAAAAGAAGAGCAACGGTATCATCGCCGCAGTATTAGGTGGAACCGCTGTTGGAACAATCATTATCTCTCTGTTCGTCGGAACATAGGGAAAAAGTTCCTGATTTTTCTTTTCATTTTTCAATTTCTTAAGGTTCATTTTACCCAGATCGGGTCTTTGGCGATCTCAGTAATTGTCTAAAATTTTATATACTCACCCCAACCCTACATCGATTAATGGTCTGGCTTAGACGATGTACGCACTACTTGTTTATAGTAGTCGTAGCAGTCAACTCAACCCTGCTAACAATCAACGCAGGAGACTACATCTTCTACACTGACTGGGCATGGACTTCATTTGTCGTGTTTTCAATATCACAGACATTGATGTTGGTAGTTGGCGCGTGCTACTATCTTACATTCACTGGAGTTCCAGGAACCGCAACATACTATGCGCTGATTATGACCGTGTATACATGGGTCGCAAAAGGTGCATGGTTTGCATTAGGTTACCCATATGACTTCATTGTAACGCCAGTTTGGTTGCCATCAGCAATGTTAATTGACTTGGCATACTGGGCTACAAAGAAGAACAAACACTCACTGATACTATTCGGTGGTGTTATGTGTGGAATGTCACTGCCATTGTTCAACATGGTAAATCTAATTACCGTGGCTGATCCATTGGAGACTGCTTTCAAATATCCAAGACCAACGCTACCTCCTTACATGACTCCTATAGAACCCCAGGTGGGCAAATTCTATAACAGTCCAGTTGCACTCGGTGCAGGCGCAGGTGCTGTATTATCAGTAACTATGGCTGCTTTGGGATGTAAACTGAACACGTGGACGTATAGATGGATGGCGGCTTGGTCCAAGTGGGACTAAAACCCTACACACTCTTTTCTCTTGTTTTTCTTTTTAGATCCTAGCCTAAAGGCTTGATTAAAAAATATTGCACAGCTTGTGATCTTTTGTTGTCTTGTGTTGGGATATGATTTTGTGACATCTGGTATTATTGAGTCAACACCAGATACTATCTACTGAGGTAAAGCCATTTGTAAAATGGGCAGGCGGAAAAAGGCAGCTAATCTCAGTTATTGACAGGTATGTCCCATCAGACTTTGGCACGTACTTTGAGCCATTTTTGGGAGGTGGCGCAGTCTTACTACACTTGCTGACCAAAAACCCCGGAATGAAATGTAGAGTCTCTGACCTGAATTCTGATTTGGTGTTGTCATATGTTACGATTCGCGACAGAGTAGAAGAGCTCATACAATCATTGCAGAACCACGCAAAAAACTATCACAAGAATCCTGACTCTTACTATTATGGCATACGGGACAGCGAGCCGAAAAGCCAGATTGAAAAGGTATCGAGATTGTTGTTCCTCAATAGAACCTGCTTTAACGGATTGTACCGAGTCAACAGCAAGGGCAAGTTCAATGTCCCGCTTGGCAGGTATTCAAACCCAAACATTGCAAATGAGCAAAACCTGCTTGCAGTAAGTAATGTATTGCAATCAAAAAAGATCCAGATTTCTTGCCGTGATTTTTCCGCGGTTCTATCTGATGCCAAAAAAGGCGACTTTGTCTACTTTGATCCCCCGTACCAGCCGATAAGCAAGACTGCAAGCTTTACTAGCTATACAAAAAAAGACTTTACGTATCAAGACCTGGAAAACCTAGTAGCAGTCTCTGAGAAGCTAGCCGACAAAGGATGCAAGGTTTTGCATTCAAATTCAAACTCTAAAGAAGTAAGGGAGCTGTTCTCAAAGAAATGGAAGGTAATCGAGGTTTCCGTGAATAGGGCAATCAACTCTGATTCTACCAAGAGGACCGGCCAAAAAGAGCTCCTGATTAAAAATTACTAGAAAGCTTCGAACGGGATCCGAACCCGCGACCTTTACCTTACCAAGGTAACGCTCTACCAGGCTGAGCTATCGAAGCATAATTTTTTCCTTATTCAATTCCTAATTATACGTAAGGAAATTTCGCAAAAACACTAACTGTTAAATTTCAGCCAAGATCTAGCTATTTCGCAGGAGTAGCCGAGCCTGGCCAAAGTAAGCAAAAAAATTGCTTTTGGATGCGCGGGACTTAAGATCTAATATGGGTGATCCCGTCTCTTAGGGGTTCGTGGGTTCAAATCCCACCTCCTGCACCTTTTTTTATTTAGGATGTCGGATTCCTTTAGAATTCAAAACTTCGTAAACGTCAGGAAGTG
>CAYOBG010000160.1:0-3108 GCA_964402265.1 uncultured Candidatus Nitrosotenuis sp.
TTGACAACACTTGTAAAATGAATATTAGTACGTGATGTGTGAGGTTATTCTATAATTGAATCTGACTGAAGCAAACAAAATATTTCGAAAATCCATAATCAAGGGGTACTTTGAGCCAAATCTGCTAAATCTTGACTTTAGCAAATCCAATATCAAGCATCCTATAATTCAAGATGATGGGCTAATGCAGTCAAGCCTGCTTCACATATTCTTTGATATTGATACTGGCTCTGACTATCCAGATGGCGATGAGTGGTTTATTGCAGAATTTTTATTCCCATACAACATCAAGGTTCCTGACTCTGTAAAGGGTCCTGATTATTTCACAACACTTTCACTAAGTGATGGAAAAAACTATTGGCATCATCGAGAGCTTATCCGCTTCAAGTATGGAAAATCAAAAAAGCTAGTAGAATCACTTGATTTCCTAGATTCTAAATACAAAGAACTGCATTCTCTTTTGGAGCCATTAGAAAAAGACATCAAATAACTATTTTCCAAGAATTGTCTACTAGGACAAATTTTTTATCTTTTGCAAACAATGTGTATAGTTTCCATTTTCTAGTATCTACATCAAACTTGTAGATTACCCTGGTAATGTCATCGGCATTATCGAAATTAATCTGGTATGGAAGCAACTCTATTACAAAGTCAAGTTTTTCAAGTGCATTATCAAACCAACTCTTGTCTTCAACATCTAGGGAAAATCCGATTTTTGGCATACCGATAAAATTGATGTCTATTTTTAGCGCATTGTCTTTGCCTCGACGACGTTTCATCTCTTTGAAAATGTACTTTATTTTGTCCCATCGCTGATATTCAAACCACTTGAAAAACTCTTCATTAAATGCCAGTGGAATTGACAAGCTAATGACACTGACAAAATCCAGCTCTTGCTCGGAAATCTCATTTTGTTGTACGTGGAATCTTTCACTGAATAATCCATACACTACTTCTATTTCCCATGGAGAAATTCCGTAATAATTCAGTGATGCGCAAAGAAAGTCTTCCTTCATTGGTTAGTATAACTAAAAAATTCTAATTAAGTTTTCAATCATTTTCCTAGAATATTGTATCTAGGTATTTCCACAAATAGAATATGCCAACCGTACCAATAAAAAACAACATTGGCTTCCATGCAAAAACCGGGATGCTAGGCGTGGTAAGCATTATCTTGTAATTGTCAAAAACGGTGTGAATGTGATTTTTTATCTTGCTGTTCCATATTTTGTATTCAATTTGGTGCTTTTTGAGTAGTGCCTCAATCTCATATATGACTGGGGTTCTCTGGCAAAACAAGTGCTGCAGATAATCGCGTGATACCTCGACTTCGGCCTCTATTCCTACATCACCGTTTTTCTTGTCAAACAAGCGAAGGTGCATCTCCCAAGGTTTTTTGAGCTTGAGTGATAATCCGTCACCTATCTGGGATTCTTGCTTGTGCTCAAACTTTACCTTGGTGAATCCCTCTTTGACCAAAATATTGTAGAGTTCTTCTGCACTTTTTCTAACAATGACTGTAAGCTGCTCGACTCCCTTGGTATCAATATGGATGGTATGCTCCTTTCCACCATCAAAAAAAACCGTCTTTGGGTACCTAGTCTGGTATTGCAATATGGTAAGTTGCCAAGATTTGTTTTATTTAAATCAACAATATGAAATCTTGACTAGTTACTAAAACCGCGAATGTAAACACACAGATCTGATGATATTGCCATCTCGTCTGGTTTTATCCTTCGCGAGGTTATCTTTGCGTCAGAATTCCTTACTATGATAATCGGTGTTGATTCTGCACCTTCGCCCATTGTATGGTTTGCAATAGTTGCCAGATTATCCGCTGTTGCCTTGAGTGTTACCTTGAGTGGGTTTCCATCCAGGTCTCTTTGGCCCCTTACATCTTGGACTGGTTCAAAACCTGAAACGGCAATTGCAACACCTGTAGTTCCTGCCCTTGCCGGCATTAACCTACTGTCTACTATGATCACACCTACATGAATTCCAAGGTTTAGCAAGATCTTTTTTCTAAGATTCTCAGCTGTGACATATGGAGAATCAGGATATAGTATGACAGTACCCTTTTTTACATTTGATTTGTCAATTCCCGCATTTGGTGCTAAAACCATATCTGCAGATGTGAGTACAAACCCAGTCACCCCACCAAATATCTTATCTGATTCGCGTAAAATGATCTCTGCAAATTTAGGATCAATTTGATATTTTTTTGACACCTCTGATGCTATATCTGATGACTTGGTTTTTTTCAAATCGATAAAGCGGTTTTCTGAATTTGCTACATACTTGCTTGATATCACAATTACATCACCTGTTTTCAGAGCATGTTCCTTGGCGTATTCCATTAAATCATCATACAAATCAAAACTAGATTGTTTTCTCTGTACCTTGACTGGAATTACAGTTGTCATGGTGTGGTTGCGGTTTTCGCATTTTTTATCCTTCCCTACAAAGCTTTTAATCTGAAATGGAGCGATCCTTTTGCTGTGAACATAACCGAAAAGATTCTTGCACGCGCATCTGGCAAATCCCGGGTTTCACCAGACGACATTTTATTTGCAAACGTGGATAAGGCAATGATTCATGACGTTTCAGGCCCAGGTGTGATCAAAGTCTTTGAAAAGCTCCAAAAACAAGGCATATCTGTTGACAAACTATGGGATGCCTCCAAGGTTTGGGTAGCAGAAGACCATTTTGTGCCTTCTGCGGAAAAAATCTCCGCTGAAAACATTGTCAAGCTAAGCAAATTTACAAAGCAATATGGAATTGAAAAACACTTCAAGTATGGAATGGGGCAGTACGGAATATGCCACACCATATCCCATGAGGAGGCAATGGTCTTGCCAGGTGAGGTCTATGTTGGAGGCGATTCCCATACGAATACCACCGGGGCATTGGGTGCATTTGCATGCGGTCTTGGTCATACCGACGTGGCATATGTTTTGTTACATGGTACCATGTGGTTCAAAATCCCTGAAACTTTGTACTTTAAGATAAACGGCAAATTACCAAACCATGTCATGGCAAAGGACGTCATTTTGCAGATAATTGGGGATATTGGAACAGAGGGTGCTGCATACAAGGCAATGCAGTTTG
>CAYOBG010000161.1:0-3065 GCA_964402265.1 uncultured Candidatus Nitrosotenuis sp.
ACTGATAACACATTTGATTAAATTTTAGATGGTGGGCCCACAGGCATGAATGCTGTTAGCGGTTGCTTGAAATTTTATTCCTAGTTAGGTTACGTTAAACCAATTATTAATTTTTGATAAATGTGCGGAACTTTTTGGATTCACATGTCTGCATAGATTTGTTTGCATAGATTTGTTTGCAATTAGCGGTTCAAAAATTGATTCCAATTATTGACCAATTTATCTTAAAAATAATCCGTAGCGGTACAAACAACCATAATTTTTGTTTGTTTCAAATGCAATAGAAAACCACATCGTTGTGTAAGACATCTCAATGTTTTAATGACATTGCATTTTATTCGAAAGAGTGCTTTTTAATACGCCAGAATTTGTGATTTTTTTCATAGTTATCATCACCACAATAGCAATAGTTAAAGTAAGAAAATTTCAGCATCTGTTTTTACTTTTTGCAAGTTATTTTTTCTTCTATTTTTCTAGCAACTATCTTATCACATTATTGATCTTTACTACCATTTGGGACTTTTATTTTGGAAGTCTAATATTCAAGATGAAGGATGCCAGAAAGAAGAAGGCAATGCTCGTTGCAAGTCTTGGAGGCAATTTAGGACTCCTTGGGTTTTTCAAATATGCTGATTTTGCAATAACACAATTTAATTTTCTTGGGCAACAATTGGATCTTGGTACCGAGATACCATTATTACATCTAGCACTGCCCATAGCAATTTCATTTTACACATTTCATTCCATAACATATACGGTATCAATTTACAGGGGCCAGATGGAGCCAGCAAAATCATTTACAGAGTATGCAATTTTTGTAGCATTTTTCCCGCAGCTTGTTGCAGGTCCAATATTACGAGCAAAGGAATTCTTGCCACAGCTTAGAGAAAAATTTGAAAATACTCATGCAGGTTTGCGCCAAATTCTGATCCAGAATCAAAATCTAAAACTTGGAATTACAATGATGGCAATAGGTTTTCTCAAAAAGATGTTCTTTGCAGACAACATCGCCCCCTTGGCAAATGAAATATTCAGCATGCCAATTGGATCGGAATCATTTACTATTGTGCTAGGGGCAATAGCATTTGGTATTCAAATTTACTGCGATTTTTCTGGATATTCAGATATTGCAATTGGTGCTGCGATCATTCTCGGTTTTCGTATTCCGTTGAATTTCAATAAACCATACTTTGCGACGTCGCCAGTAGATTTTTGGAGAAGATGGCACATTTCACTATCCTCATGGTTAAGGGATTACCTATACATTCCATTGGGCGGCAATAAAAAAGGGAAACTTCGAACTGGAACCAATTTAATCATAGTGATGTTTCTTGGCGGGTTGTGGCACGGTGCATCGTGGAATTTCGTCATATGGGGCCTCCTGCATGGGGCTTATCTTGTAACTCAAAAGGCAGTTCTTACCAAGTTTCCATCATTAAAGAATATCAAACTTGATCATTTACCTGTAAGAATAGTCGCAATTCTTGCAACACAGTATCTCATATTTTTTGCATGGATTCCTTTTAGAGTTAATGATACATCCGCGGTATTTTATTCCATGTACAAATATCTCATATGGGATTTAGCAATTAAGACTACAACACAGACCATAGCCCACAACAAGATCCCATGCGCGTTGATAGTATGTTTTGTTGTATTGAGTGTTGTTTCTTACAAAAAGGACATGTATCATTACCTAGCAAACCTAAAGCCGGTTTCATGGATGTTGTTCTTATTCGCAGTTATGGTAGCAATATTGTTCCTATATGATCAAAATCCACAAGACTTTATTTATTTCAGGTTTTGATTATGAAAGACACCATTACAACTACGATTTTTGTGGGTTTTGCGTTTGTTTTAGCATTAGGCCTTTTGTACACGTATATTTCTCTGTACAATTCTGGAGATTTAATAAAACACAACATCAAGGAAGAGAAAATTCAAAACGATGGCGCAATTTTTCTCTTGGGGCTTAGCTATGTTGCCTCAATCGATACTCAATTTGTTAAAGATTACCTAAACGTGCATGGTACAGATACAAATGTATATCATCCAAAAAACGCACATCCATCTCAAACCCTATCAATCGTTGATGACATAATCAAACAAAAACCGTCAGCAGTGTTAATTGGAGTCAGTTTTAAGGATCTCGGGTTAGGGGAAGGTACAATTTGTTCTATTGATAGCGTTCCACAATACATAAAAAAACCAATTGAGGAAAATGGTGAGAATAAAGCCGATACAAGTAATTTCGATAGTAATCCAAAACACATAACCATAGAATTACTCAGGCACTATTTTGAGGCAAATAAGGAGAAACGCGTAGTAATTGAAAGCGATCAACAAGTAAATATCCCACTTGAAGATCACTATACAAACAATATTGAGGACATTAATATTCTAAATAATTCCATATTGACTCCAGATTGTTTGAATTCTCGAATAAGGGATAACGAACTAGATGCGTTAAGAGAAGTAGTCCAAAAATTGAAAGAAAATAATACAAGGGTCGTACTTTTCGCTCCTCCATTCACAAAGGCATATCTTCAAAGCATTCCAATGTATTTCGAATTTCATTTATTAGATTTAATTCGTCAAGTTGCCAATGACTACGATGTTGAGTTTTATGATCTCTCCCACAAATATGAGACATCTAATATTTTTAACGATATTACCCATGTTGCACGCAACTCAGAAGCTACGATATACAGTAAAGACATTGCAGAAATTATTTTAAAAAAATCTCAACTATCCATACACCATATCGATATATCCAATATAGAAAACATTAAGAATGAGGGCTTGTCATTTACCAATCTAACAAATGCGGATCTATCAAAAATAGATCTGTCCAATGTTGTTCTTGAGAATAGTATTTTGGAGCATGCCAATCTTACTGATACTAATTTATTCCATGCAAATCTCAAATATACAAATCTTATAGACACAATACTGGTACGAACAAATCTTCTCGGAGCTGATTTGAGCGGAGCTGATTTGAGCGGAGCGAAGCTGGTGGGTGTGGATTTGAGCGGAGCGAAGCTGGTGGGTGTGGATTTGAGCGG
>CAYOBG010000162.1:0-3025 GCA_964402265.1 uncultured Candidatus Nitrosotenuis sp.
CATCCATTGCGACAAGCTCGCCATCAAAGCTAAAAGACACATCAAATGTCTTATCCTCTGCCTCTATCTGGTATGTGCCAGAATCCGCAAAGGACACTGGAACTGCCGAGATTGCTGCAATTACTGCGATGAAAAGTAATGTTTTCAATCTAATACCTGTACCAAAATAGTTCTGATATAGATTTTCGTCTTATTCTAGTGTGGTATAATGCCTAGCTAAGATGGTTTTTGCTCGTCATCATCGTCTAGCTGCTTGTCTACCTTGTCCTGTTCTTCTTTGAATTTAGAGTATTTCTTGCTCCATTTGTTTAGCACAAACCATTGACGTATTCCAATTCCTAACCATACAATGGAAATCAGTAATGGTATGTGGTGAAATGACACAAAGAATGGCGGGGCCCATCGATGTTCATCTCTTCCCATGTGATCAAATGGAGGATCAAAAATCGCACTAGTTATTACAAATGTCAATGGCGGCAACACCATTACTGTGAGAATCATAATTATGAACAGCTTTTTGGTCTTGTTTAGCTGGTTGATTATCCCATCCATTGTCTTGAAGATGTTCTTGTCAGGATCACTCATGGTGTATTACCCCGGAGATTTTGGCATAAAAACAGTCTAGTAACATTGTTACTCATCTTCGGACTCCTTTCTCGGGAAAAGTTCCTCGTATGGCCCAAGTATGTTTTGTAGAATAGTTCTCCCTTTTTCAGAAATTGAATAAATTATTGTCATCTTGTTTCCCCAGGGAGTGTCCTGTCTTGTGATTAGGCCGTTTTTTACCATGCCATCTAGGATTTCCTTGTGCTTTACATTATTCAAACCGCAATAACTCATCAGCTTGCTCTGGTTTAGCTGCCCATATTCGTACAATTTTAACAAGATGTCCTTTCTGATGTAGATTCTGTCTCTGTATTCATGAACCAATTTCGTTCAATTAGTCTTGTCATTAATGTTCCAGTGTAAAGATATTTGCGTTGAATTGATCAAAAATTCCTCATTTGTCATAAAATGATCTGGCATGTGCATTATTTGTTGAGCATACAATACCAAAACCAACTGTTTTTGCAATATTTTGCAACTTAAGGATGTGGTAACTATGTTACCTAACTTTGGTGAACAATCGTTTTAATTCAAAATATTATTTTCTATACAATGATACCAATACGAAGCAAAAAAGTGGTACTATCGGCCATAATTGGCGCTGGATTGCTGGCAGTAGCGTTTGCCGCATTTAGCCCTCATTTGGCAGAGGCAGTATCTGACAATTCCACAATCCCTGAAATCACGGGCTCTGTAAACGTGCACCAAACCATGAAGGACTATATCACCAAAAACAGAACTGTGTCGTTCTCAGAGGCATCATCAATTGCTGAAAAAGACATACCAAATGGTTCAGTCATTGGCGGACACATGACAATAGAGCAAGGATTCCTAGTGTATCGATTCTTTGTTATGGATACAGAATCTGAGACTAGCTATTTTGTTCTAGTTGATGCAGGAGATGGCAAGGTCCTCTACAAATCAGAGGGAATTGATTTTAAGGGAATGCATGGATTTGGCCCCGGTCAATTTGGCCCAGGCAAGTTCGGCCACTTTGGTGGACATTTTGGAAAAATGATGCCACACCAAAACTGGTCTGAAACACCAGAAATTCCACAAGAGAGTCAATAACTCTTTTTTTATTTTTTATCCAGTTAAAATCAAATTTAATCAAAGGTTATAATCAATTTGTTCCGGTATGATACCATGAAGCAAAGATTGGCCTTGGCAGCCATTGGCATGGCACTCTTATTGGTATTTCAAGCAAACTCTGCATTTGCAGGCCAGAACACAATAAAGTTCTACGGCAAGGGCACCATAGATGAGACCAGTGTGAGCCCGCAGGTGATGTTGAGAACGCTGATTGATTCTGATAAAGCCACATTTGTTAGAACAGGTGCAGGTGGAATCGATGTTGTCAGAATGAGCATAAACCCAAGTGATGCATGCACTCAAAGCCAGGATACACTGTGCTTTGGGGGTACGGTTACCGAATCCAACACCGAAATGCATCAGGCAGGCGATAAAATCAGCATAACCATAGACTTGGCAAACAAAAAAGAAATCATATCATTTGACTCTGGACAAATCCAGGGCACTGTATTTCACATTACCCTATCAAAGGCACAGATTAGGCTGGATGGCCCCTACACTGTCACACTATTCCAACAGGGAGGATTTGCAGGAATCCAGAAAACTATCAGCATAGACATGGCATCAAAAGAGCTAACCGTAAATGATCAAAGCATACCAATAGGTGATGATTCCATAGAACAGCTCACAAAGTCAATCAAGAAAGCCAAGTTCTTTGATCTATCCGAAGAGAATTACCCACCGGTATCAGGCTCCGCTGACTATTTCACTTATTCATTACAGGTATCACAGGGAGTCTTTTCAAGAACCATAACCTGGACTGACACCTCACAAGATGTTCCGGAAAAATTATTTGCACTAGAAAACCAAATCCAGGAAATATCAAATCCTCCAATGCCTGTTGATATTTTTGATGGTCTTCAGGTTGAGATGGCAAAGGATTACGTCACCACCACACCGACATTTGCCTTTGATGGCATGCCGGAAACACTACAAGTAATTGATGTCAGGATAATGGAGTCATTCCCGGAACAATATGTCATAACAATACAATTCACATCAACTCACGGAGGATACGGGGACAGAACAGACCAAATAGTAACAGAAGCACTCACCCCTCATACAATGGAGATTTTAATTGTCGAAGATGAGGTAATATCTGCAGTAACTGATAACACCTGGGATGAGTTGAACAACCAGTTCGTGCTAAAGGCACCCTAGTCGCTAGCCTAGTCCACAAGCCCCAGATGAACTCACTCTATTCTCACACAGGTACCATTTACCACCTCGTAGCCTTTAGGACATGCGCCAGTTTTTGCAGTCAATCTACCAAATTGTTCCAGTGCCATATCGTACTGATCAATCTTGGTTCGAATATCGGTTATAC
>CAYOBG010000163.1:0-3018 GCA_964402265.1 uncultured Candidatus Nitrosotenuis sp.
ATGCAGCCCCAAGCTGTTCTGCTGCCTTTTCTGGCTGAACAGAATTCAAAAACACACCATAGCCTCGCTCAAGGCCTGACCATGCAGATGTAAGAGGATACACCTCGATGTGCCAGTGAATTTGTCTGCTGTTTTTCTTCTCTGGAGAAAGATGGAACACCAAATTGTAAGAGATATTTTTGATCGAGTTTGAGAGGCCTCCAAGTGTTGCGCGCAACATCAAGGAGAGATCGTTGATTTCCTTTTGGGTTATTTTGGAAAAGCTAGTAGTGTGTTTTTTTGGGCATATCCAGTATTCGTACGGATGTGATGGTGCCCACGGGCAAAACGCCAGAAATCCTTCTGTTTGGAGCACCTGGCGAGGTCCGCCAGTCTCGGCATTTACTGTCTGGCATAATGGGCACGCTCCCTTTTCATTTAGGATTCGGTGAGACGATTCTGCCTCTGCCTCTATTAGTGGAGGTATGGTGGAAAATGTAACCATGTTGATGTGAGGATGTGGTGTTACACTTCCAGCTTCTTTTCCATGATTGATATAGATTGAAACATATGTTACGCCTCGCTGGGTGTACAGCCAGCGCAGCCTATCTTGAATTACCACCAAGATGTTTGACCATTGCTCGACAGGAATGGTAGCTAACGAGTCCTTGTGTTTTTCAGACGCCACTAAAATGTAATGATACCCGTATGCTGGTTCTGAGTAAAGAGGCCTGTCACTGTACGAGTTTTCTGCAGAAATTGTAACTGCTGGATTTTTGCTCTCAAAGACTCGAACTGTCCAGTCTTCTACATAATTATCTTCAGAGTCCTGCAGTCTTTGCAGCATTCCGTCTTTTGCAACCAGTGATAACAATGATGGATTTGTCATGGATTCATTTCCAGGACAAAATGAGCATTTTTTAGAATCGTCAACCTTGTCTTCGTTTGGAGAAACGATTACAAACCTTTCAGAAATGTAGTCCTTCCTCATGCTCCCCATATTCGATACTATGAATGCGTGTACGATAAAACCTTTTCAAAGATCGCAACTTACATTTCAGGTCAGCTGAAAGTTTAAAGTGATCTAAGATCCGCCCTCAAAATAGATTGTCCGATAATTCCAAAGTCAAAATTGTTTATGTTTTACTTGATGGTGTAGGTGATCTTCCACATCCGGATCTAAAGGGGACAACACCGCTGGACTTTGCCAAAACCCCAAACCTTGACAGACTTACAAAAAATGGCGCAATGGGCGAAGTCATTTCTGTCGGAAAGGGAATCGCCCCAGAATCAGACATTGCTGTCTTTAACATGCTTGGCTACAAGTTCCAGCACTCTGAATACGCAGGGCGGGGCGTAATTGAGGCAATAGGAACCGGGATTGACTTTAAGGACGGTGATTTGGCACTGCGAGGAAATTTTGCCACACTTGATGATTCGGGTATAATCATAGACAGACGGGCAGGCCGCAAAATAGAGAAAGAAGACGCACTTGCGGTGTCACGAGAGATTGAAAATAATATCAAGTTTTCAGAGCCAGGTGCATCAGTAGTAGTTGCCCCAACCATAGGCCACAGAGTCGTAGTCAGAATACGTTGCGAGGGAAAGCAGCTATCATCTGAAATAACAAACACAGACCCGGCATATTCCAGAGTAGACGGGATGGGAATTGCAAAGGCAGTAGGGGATTATCTCAAAATAGAACGATGTCTTCCACTAAAAGACATTCCAAATGCGGCACTCACTGCAAAACTGGTAAACGAGTTCACAGAGCAGTCACTAAAGATACTAAAAGAGAGCAAGACCAACCAGAAAAGAAAAGAGCAAAATAAAAAACTGCTAAACTCTATTTTGCTTCGCGATGCTGGAAACCACTATCCAAGGGTTGTCCCAATTAATGACTTGTATTCAATGAGATTCTCATGCATTGTTGATATGCCAGTAGAAATCGGCATATCAGAGGTTTTGAAAATGCGCACATTCAATGCCGGAGGCCTAACTGACTATGAGGAAAAGGCTCGCGTAGCTGCAAAGGCAATGGATACAGAAAACGCAATCTATGTTCACCTAAAAGGGCCAGACGAGTTCGGTCATGACGGAGATGCCATTGGAAAAATGAAAAACATTGAGGAAATAGACGGGCGATTTTTTGGCACGCTGCTTGATAATATAGATACCAGTAAGGTTGCAGTTGTGGTATCAGCAGATCATTCCACGCCATGCATCAACAAGGGCCACTCTGATGACCCAGTTCCAGTGCTAGTTTCCGGCGACATGGTCAAAAAAGACAGCAGTACTAGATACACTGAAAATAATGCAAAGACAGGAAGCATTGGTCTACTTGAGGGAGTCCAAGTTGTAAAGACTGCAATACAGTTAATCAAATAGTAAACAGGGAAATCTGTCCAGACCTTCGAATTTCGTCCACATTTTTGCGTATCATGTCCACATTGATGTCATGATACATTCCAGTAGAGTTTGCTAGTTTTTCCATTGCGCGACCAAGAACTGAAAGGCAAATCGTGTTTTCTGCCTTTTGATAATGAACCAGAGCAGCTGCAATCAGTATTATTCCCTGCACTAGGTCTTTTTCTCCCTCGTAGCATTTTTTCCATACTCCTTCCAGTACTTCGTGCGCTTCCCAGAATCGCTCCTCATTAAAGTAAAAAACTCCTTGTTTGATTGCATCTTCTTTTTCAATGTGCTCCTCTATGACCTGTCTTGCATGATCAAGTGGTGCAATTGGAGAGAGTTTGTAGATCAGTTTATCCATTACCAATTTGCTAATTGAGACATCAAACTCGACGTATTTTGTGGCGACCCGACAATCGCGAATTATACAATACAGGCCGGTTCCAAGCTTTCTTGCCTTTGCAAGCAATTCACCTGTATCATCTGGACGATATCCAGTGTTTTTGAGGTGCAACATGAATCTGTCCAACAAATTAGAAAATGACGAGTTTTCTTAAATCTCTTCGGGAATTCCAATCAAGGTTTATATGAAATAGAAAAACGATGCAAGAATACATGTCAATGATA
>CAYOBG010000164.1:0-2999 GCA_964402265.1 uncultured Candidatus Nitrosotenuis sp.
GTTACTGCAAGTACTGGCAAGCCGTATTCTTCTGCCTCATTTACCAGATTCCCGAGGCTTACCAAGGAGTTGTGCTCATATTTTGCACCAACAAAGATAGACATTGCAAGTGCTGTTGCGTTAATTCTAATTGCGTCTTTTACGCTGGTAGTAATTTTTTCATTGGAGAGGTCCTCGCCTATAATGCTGGAACCGCCTGAAACCCTCAGTACTATTGGTACTGGGAAGCTTGGGTCAACTGATGTTCTAACCACGCCGCGGGTGACCATCAAGGAATCGCAATATCTGACTAGTGGCGCGATTGTCTTTTTTGGTACTTCTAGTCGTTCTGTTGGTCCAAGAAAATAACCGTGATCTACTGCAAGCATTACTCCTCTGCCGTTGTTTGGCTTGAGAATGCTAGCTATTCTGCTTTTTAATCCGTAATCCATATCTGTATGCTTCGACGATTCCAGACCCTTCTTAATCTTTTCCTATCCGTTAATGACTATCTTCATTGCATTCTGGCCAGTATGTGCATGCTCAAACGCTTTCTGGGAATCATTTAACGAATAACGATGGGTGATGAGCCTCTTTGCATTCACCTTGCCAGACGATATCAGATCTAGTGCTTGTGTGGTGTCATGGTCAGATGCCGCATAGCTTGGAATGATACTGAGTTCTTTAGAGTAAACCACACTCATATCAATATTCATTGTAGCTCCTTTTGATGGAACACCAAACATCACAATTGTCCCGCCCTTTCGAGTCATGGTTATGGCATCAGATATTGCAGATAACGCACCTGTTGCAACAATAGATACATCGACGCCCAAGTTTTGCGTCTCAGTCAGGGTTTTTTGGATTGACTGAGGATCACCTGATTTCAACGGCATTGCGCCAAAAGAGCGCGCAAAGTCCAGCCTATACTCGTTGATATCAAATGCAAATACCTTTGAGAACTCGTTTGCCTGGGCAAGCATTACATGCATCATACCAGTTGGACCAGCTCCAAAGACTGCTGCAGTGTCACCCTTTTTGTACGTGAATTTGTTCCAAGCCCTAACACAGCAGGCCAAGGGCTCAATCATTGCTGCCTCATCAAACGACATTGTATCAGGAATCTTGAGGACCCCGCCATGAACGACATTCCACTCTGGTACCACATATTCTTCGGCCAGACCACATGGGGACAGGTTTGTCTCGTAATACTTTGAGCACATTGTCTCATTGCCATGATTACAAAAATGACATGAGTAACACGGCACATGATGGTGTGTGAAAACCCTGTCCCCCTTTTTAAAATCAGTAACGTTTGCGCCAACCTCAACTATTACACCGGCTGGCTCGTGGCCAAGTCTCATTGATGGCTGGCCATATTTCCCAAATACTTTTTCGACATCAGAGCCACAAATCCCGCATGACTGCATTTTTACTAGAATATCACCTGCGCCAAGTGCGGGTTTTGCAGTGTCGGTGACATCTACAGTTGATGGTCCTCGTACAAAGGCTGCCTTCATTTGAGTGGATTACAGTATAACAGTATAAGTAGCTATTATGAATCGCTGCTTTTGATTCCAGAGTATGATTTTGAGAATAGATAATTTTTCAGCAATGATCTTTGCGTTTTTTATGTGGATTTATGAGATTAAATTTTGAGTGATTTCCCATGAGCTTCGGCACACTGCCAAGAGCAGAATTTTCTTTCAACACCATCAAACTCTTTCCCACAGTTAACGCATTTTTTTGTCATTTCTTATTGTAAGCAGTTCATACTATGTAGCATATTTAATAATTTCTCAAAGGCACCTTTCTGACACCTAAAGCCTACAGTATGATATTCCCGAGGTCATGTCATTACTCAGTTGCGTTTGCAGTATCACCAGTAAGAAAGGCCGATCCAAAGCCAATTTTGTATAGTACGTTCATGGTTTTGCAAATATTGTTGTAATTTTCCAAACAATCCGTTCGATCCGAACATAAAATCAATTATTACAAAATTCAAATCAATCATTGTATAATGGCGCGATGGGACAACCCAGTTGATGATTTCTTTAACGAAGACGAAGAGTCAAGGCTGCTAAAAAAATTCCACGATTACGCGGAAATTGAGAAAAAGGAATCAGAGAAAAGGCGATTCCTAGAGGTATCTGATAAGAAACGTCCCAGCCCGTGGGGGAACAGGTTCGTCCTATCTGCAATAGTTCAGGGTGCAGTGATCACGGGTTTGACAGTATCACTGGTATTAATGCAGGCAATATTTTCAGACGTATCCTTAATTGATTTTCTATCAGTATCACTTGACGGTCCGGCAAAATGGTTCTTTTTTGGGTATTTCATGTATATTACACTGGTAGTAGCAATTGCAATTACTGCCATATTCTATAACCACCTGGAATCAAACCTCGGCAAACAAATCCGAGGTGCCAAGAAATATCTTGCATGGACTCAGCTAATAGGAATGAATGTAGGAGGGGCAGCTACTACCATACTGCTAATAGTTGCAGGCTTTGTAGGAACGGGCTTTGTCAATTTTGCTGCAGGAGCTGAGAACAACACAGAATACCTAACCGGTCTAGTCAAGATTCCAGTTGCAGTGTTTGGTGTGATATTTGCGTGCGGAATGGTATCAGGTGGCATTGCATATACTCTGACATATCTTGGTGGGCCAAAGATGCCAAAATTATCAAATTTATCAAAGGATGACGGTTCAGAATTTGATAGGCTCTAGACTCCAAGTATGGTCTTGAGCATTTTTCTGTAATCGACTTCTTGCTTTGCAGAACCAGATGCAGGCAATGCAAATATGAGTGGCTTTGATTTTGTTGCGCGAAGCTTGGTTAGCTCCATCTGAATCGGAGTGGAAATGTCTTCTGATATTAGAACCAATCCAACATCAGGATCGTCTGCCAGTTTTTTTATCTCGGAGAATGCTGATTCAGGACTGTCCACTACAATTCCCTGGACTCCGGCAAGCTGAAAACTTGTAACAAAGATTCTGCTTCCGATGGTTACAATCT
>CAYOBG010000165.1:0-2991 GCA_964402265.1 uncultured Candidatus Nitrosotenuis sp.
TTAGATTTGCATTGCGCAGATCTGCAAAGCTCAAGTCAGCGCCAGAGAGGTTCATACCACTCAGATCTGCATTTAGAAAGCTACACTTGTGAAGATCCGCATTTGGCTTTGCCACACAATCTGATGCCTGCCTGTGTTTGTTTTGCAGATCAATTGCCCATCCCATTGTGACTAGTTTTGCTTTTGTTTGCGGTTTTACGCATGCAGGATATCCGTTAGTTGACTTGACTACTAGCTCAAGTCCGTCCCTGCAGGAAATGCTGTTAGTGTCTGCGCCATTTTTGAAATGGCGTAAGGGATAGTACTTGGTATTAGTGGAATCAATGGCAAGAACCGGCTGGAGTATTATACTCACAACTATGATACCTACAAGTGACCAAGCCATCGTAGTATGCAATGACTAGATGTCGGTTTTTTGCAGTTTTTAAGGTGTGCTACTGATTTGTTAGTTTGCATGTGTAGAAAAGGTGTGAAGTTGTCTTTATCATTCCTTGTTAGGGTTTTTTCCAGCAATATCATTTGGCATTTACTTGATAAGGACAGTCTCCAATAGTGAGTAAAATCATACCGCCGCTACACATCCCTTGTGGCAGAATTACAACATACGTTCCAGGCACGGCATCCTTTGAGGCAGAGAACGTGACTGCCAGAGTGACATTTTGGCCTTTGGTCAAGAGCTCGTATTGCTTGTCAAAATGCACGGTTACGCCCGGATGATCGTAAACAAACGCGTTTACGGTGTTGCTTGTTGTCAGCTCACCAATACATGAAGGATCGTATGGGGTTTCAAAACAGGTTGCAAACGATGTGGAATCTTTTTTGAGTATCGTATCAGGATAGTTTTCAAGCTCTTTTAGATCAAGTGTCTTGTAGTGAATGAATTGTGCATAGTTTGTCAGATTGGTGTTTCTGGAAGGAAGGTCTCCAAGCCAGTCTGGAAGTACGGCATCAGATAGGCCAAGCGAATATGTGATGGTACCGTTATGGCCGGGCTCTAGAACATAATCGTCTGCAAATGCAAGAATATTGGCACGATGTATGCTTGCAAAGCCAGTACTGTTTAGTATGGTAGTTGTGATCTGGTTTGATGTGGCAGGACAGGACTGTAATGGGTATGGTCCAGGCATGATCTCAGGAGTTATGTTGCACGAAGCTTTGTTTTTTACTATAGAGCTAAACGGCCAAGTCTCAGAACCCCAACCACGCTTTACCAACTCAACCTTTGTTTGCGGCTTTACGCATGTGGTAAATCCATTTGATGCCTTTCGTAATAGTTCCAATCCAGATTGACAGGTTATACCTTCTCGGCTTTCTGCTTTGTACTGTTTTAACGGTGAATCAACGTAATTCTCAATCAAAACTCCACCAAATGACTGACTTCCGCCATCATTATTCCCTATTATGGCACTAAAGGCATACTTGCCCTGAATAGTTGGAATAAAGCTCCATCTTACCTCAGAAGATCTTTTGCATTCCTCAAGCTGGACCTGTCTTTTCTCTGAAAGTTTTCCGTTTGGTGTGAATACTGCAAACTCAAAGTCCTTTTTTTCTGATGCCAGATCACGATTATACACGTAAAAGGTAAGATCAACGGGATTGTTGGTGTAAAGATGCTTTGATTGATTGTTTTGTGAAATGCTCAATCCTGAAGGGCCATACATTTCATCAAGGAGTTGTTTTGGTGTGCAGCTTGATTTGGTAGTCAGTGAGTATAGTGACTCTCTTAGCTTGCCGTCGTTTAGATACAAAAGAAAGAGAACTCTGTCACCAACATTGAAGATTTTATCATAGATTACGGATTTCTGAGAGTCTTTGTATTGTCGTAAACCAGGTGACACTACTGTGATAGTTCTTGTGTCGGTGTTGTAATTTTTTGGTGCTTTGAGATATTCTTCCACTTCAACAGTGTAGTTTGTTTCTAGTTCATCTTCATTTTCTGAATAAGCTATTACCTTTCCTACTAGGATCACGTCGGATTCTTTTTTTCCGTCCCCTACTAGAACCCCGTTTGCAGTTACAAACATAGAAACAAAAACCACAAAAATCAATGCCAACAAGGTGGGTTTCAAGCGTAAATCTCGATTTTTGCTGAATGCTCTTAAAGCGTTCTACTGATTTGATTCAAATTGATATGTCGATTTGGACATCAAATTGGAAGTCCAGTTCCTATCTGGTTGAGTATGGCTATCATACTCTGATACTTTTTGGTATAAAAAAAATTCGCAGAAATTATCAGTAGTTTTTGTCAGTTAATTATGGAAATTAAACTATTTTTGCCCATCCGCGTTCAACTAATTTTGAGATGCTTTGTGGCTTTACACATACAAGGTTTGCATTGGTTGATTTGTGCGCAAGAATTTGGCCTTGCCTGCACTGAACCTCATCAAGTGGAACTCCAGATTTTATCTGGTTTGTTACAGAATTGAGATTAGAGCTGACCAAAATCCAGTTGTCATGTAAAAATGTTCCAGTAAATGGATATGATAATGATTGTGAGTCATTCCACAAATACATCTCATAAAAATAGACTCCGTTTGCCTGCGGAATCCAAGAATAGTCTAGTCGGATACTTTGTTGCCCGTCAATATGTGCCGGAATTTTTTGGATATGTACCACTTTGCTTTGATCCTTGGAAAGATTTCCGTCAGAGACGCTTTTTGGGGATTTTTTGATTTGTATCATCCAATCTAGATCAAAGCTTTGTCGTGAGGTGTTTGTGAGGTTGGCAGAAATGTTAATTGGTTTTCTTGGATCTGTTGTAATCTTGTTTTCATAGTCAGGTATGCCAAGTTTGATTGGCTTGTAGTGTTGGTGTACAAATGAGGATTCATCAGATTCTGCGTACAGATTCACACTTGAGGGAGTCTTGGATTCTGGTACCAATGCATAAAGAGTAAAGCCCTTGGTCTCTAGTCCATCTAGGGTGAGGGGTTGAATCGAGTCATCTGAATATCCTGCAATACCAACCATGCCATAGTTTTTGTCCCTCAG
>CAYOBG010000166.1:0-2977 GCA_964402265.1 uncultured Candidatus Nitrosotenuis sp.
ACATAGAAGAGGAAGGTCGCGGAATACGGGATCTGTCCAATAAACGGGCTCAGGTAGAGAGTCAGGCAGACGAGGTTGGTGCCTTAATAAGCAATCTCAGAAGCAAGCTTGCCAGCATCGACAGTGTAGTCGAAGGTGAAGCAAACAAGGTAAAATCCATCAAGGAATCAAGGGTAAAAGAATAGGCATTTCATAGCGGAACGCATAGCGAAACAGCTAATTTTTGAATAATAAAAGGGGAAACGAGATACTTTAGAGGTATCTTGTCGAGGTAGCGGACTTTGCGCTTACTGGCGTTGATGGGAATCTGTCCCCAACTGACGCTTCGGCAACAGCTGCTGCTTCCTCTAGAATCCTTTCGGACTCTTCGTTGGTTGTCTGATCCATGCCAAACGCACCCTCGCCTGAGAAGGACTCTGTCATTAGTCCATTTAGCATCTCCGTCATCATGCCTAGTTCTTGGTCTGCCTCTGGCATGAATTTGCCAAGCGAAGACTTGAGGCTTCTCATTAGGCCGATTGTTGGTGCTATTGTGACTACTGTGTCTCCTAGGTCGCTGAATGTTGTTAGTCTTAGTTCGATTTGTTCTAGTGCCATTCTGCAGTTTCCTAGCATTTTTGAGACCTTTCGGACCTCGGCTAGTTCGTTTGCTAAAACTTTGCTAGTGTGAGTATCGTGTTTTTGGGTTGCTGCGACTATTCTTTGGAATAGTTTTTCCTCTCTTTGCTTTAGTTTGGTCAGCATTCCGTCAAGCTTTGAGATTTGGTTGTGAAGGCCTTTTACTGCCTGCTCAATTCTTGGCTTCAATGAGCCTTTTGGCTTGAGGACATCTCCCAATTTTTCAGATACACTTGGTGTCGATGGTTTTGACCATGAGTTCTGGAAGTTTGTCATGGCTGGTTTACTGTAGTTTATTGAAATTGAAAGGTGTGAAATCTATTTCACCAAAAGATCTAATGGGCTACTTTTGAGGCTAAGTGCGCCTAAGCACCGCTAGGAAGAATAGAGAAAATAAAAAACAATTCGCCTAGTTTACTGGGCTAGAATGCTTTGCGGGTGCATCTTCTTGATGTGCGAGTGCACTCCGTGGTTTGATGTGACTGCTTCGCCACACAATGGACATGTTTCCATTTTTATAGTAGTCCGTTCTATATATAGTATATAAGGTTTACGTTTTTCGGATCTTTCAAGCTCCAAAATTAGAGATCTTAGCCTCGATTCGTAGATCAGGTAAGATCTACATGGAAAAAAATTGTAAAAAATATTCTTCAAAAATTGTTGTGAAAAGTTTTTCAAAAATCATTTTCGTAAGCTTGGAAAAAATTTAGAAAAAAACTCTTGTAAAACTTTTTCAGTGCTAGAAAAATCTCAAATTACAAAAAGTGTGAAGTTCCTTTGGTGACACGATATAGAGCGCCAAAATCAGAACCAACGTTTCCACTCTAGGCGTAAAATGGGCTAAAAAATCGGTTTTTGAAGGGTCATTGTAGATAAATCTTGTTAAATGTTTATATATAGAATTGAAAGATGGATCACACCTTATGACACAAACAGCACGAAATAGCGACCGTTGTCCACGTTGCGCAAAAGGCGCAATGCTAACAGATGGTAGCACGGGCGAGATGTTTTGTAACACGTGCGGATTTGTAGCAACCGAGCGAGTAGAGGAAGAAGGTCCAGAGTGGCGTTCCTTTTCAAAAGAAGAAGGGGAAAACCGAACTCGAACTGGTACACCAACTTCACTTGCCATGCACGACATGGGACTTGCAACAATTATCGGCCAAGCTGACAAAGACGCATCTGGAAAACCACTAACATCTTCGATGAAGAGCACCATTGAAAGGTTGAGAACTTGGGACTCGAGAAGTCAAGTCCACGAACCAGTGGATAGGAACTTTAGACAGGCGTTTTCCGAGCTAGACAGACTCAAGGACAAGCTGGCACTTTCTGATGCAGTAATTGAAAAGACTGCGTACATTTACAGAAAGGCACTTGACAAAGGGCTTGTTAGAGGACGCTCGATTCCGGGACTTGTGGCAGCTGCTCTGTATGCAGCATGCAGAAACACAGAGACCCCAAGAACGTTAACCGATGTGGCAAATGGAATCAACATCAAGCGAAAAGACGTAGCTAGATGTTACAGATTGCTCCTTCGAGAACTGGACCTAAAAATGCCAGTAGTCGATCCAATCAAGGGAGTCGCAAGAATTGCAAGCATTGCTGACTTGTCTGAAAAGACAAAGAGAAAGGCACTTGAATTCCTAAAGGAGGCAAGCCGAATTGAAGTCTCTGCTGGAAAGGACCCAATGGGACTTGCAGCAGCCGCTTTGTACTTGGCTTGCGTGATGCTTGGTGAAAACAAAACCCAGAAAGACATTGCCCAGGCAGCAGGCGTAACAGAAGTTACCATCCGAAATAGGTACAAGGGCCTCAAAGAAGCATTAAAGCTCTAAAACCTCTCTTTTTGTTGTTTTTGCAAATTTTAATAGGAATTGAAATTGTGTTGATTTTGTGAAAAAGAAAAATCTGATCGGCCTCATTCTAACTGTAATTCCTCTTGTAGTGGTGTTTGGGTTGATTTTGACTGCTCCGTCTGAGAACACTGGACGCGAACAGATCTATCACGCAAGACTTGCAGACGACAAGCAATACCAAGATGGAATTTTTGCCGATGCATTTCCAATCAAAAAGGGCACATACGAATTTCGCTTTGTTCTAAATGGCGACAGCCCGCAAACATTGGGGGTTTCTCTAGAGGGTGAGACCTTTTCATTTTCAGAGGAATTTGAGCTAAAGGGGACTGAACATGGTGAGATTGGCAAATACTATACCTGGGAATATCTGGGCCAAAACAAAATCGAGGTTCCTGATGATCAAGAACTGGAAATTACACTAAACCCACACGGAAGCGTCCTGGGACCCTTTTCGATTTATCTGATAAAGTAGGATGGCGTGACCCCAGGCGTAGAACATGAGA
>CAYOBG010000167.1:0-2976 GCA_964402265.1 uncultured Candidatus Nitrosotenuis sp.
TCGAGTCATCTGAATATCCTGCAATACCAACCATGCCATAGTTTTTGTCCCTCAGACTTGCAACAACATAGACGTTTTGTGTTTTCTCAGAATGTGTGTTTGTGATGTTTCCGCTTATTTCCCACTTTGCAAATACATCGCCGTTTTTTCCATGAATCAGACCAACATTAGTCATTTTACTTGATTGAATCACTAGGTTGGCTGGCTTCCAGGCAAAATAATCAAGCGTGTTTGTTCCGTCTACCCCAAAATTGTTTGATTGTAGTATTGTTTTGATGTCAGTATCATCAAGTGTGATTTGGAATGGAAATGCGACCGGTGGAGGTATGACAACTCCTCCCTTTATTGGAAGTAATCCTGTGAGTAAGATGTCCTTTTCCAGTATTGAGTTTCTGTCCTTGTCAAAAAATGCAAAACGATAGCTAGTATTGCCAAAGGGCTCACTTCGGTATGAATCATTGATAAGCTCGCCGTTTAGTACAACGTTTCCGGTCACTGGATCGATGTAATAGTTTATGTCGTATGGAAAGCAGCATATTGCAAAAACATCATGTTGAGATCCAGTCATAACAAAGACTGCAATTATAGCAATTAGTGAGATGTGTAGAGTTTTCATTTTTCCTTAACAGTTATTGTTCCCTGTATCCACGGTCCAGGCGACCCATGATATCCGTGAATTCCAGTATCATTGAATGTCATTATTTTTGATTGTCCGGGTTTTATTACGCCCGTAGTCCAAGCATGATAAGCTAAAGTTGAGACAAGAGTCACAGGTACATCACCTTGATTTTCCCACACTATTGTGTTGTTTACTCCAATGACTAGTGTAATTGATTGAGGTTCTGGAGTAATCTTATTACCTACACCTGAAAGTCCAAGTGGCAAGACGATTTTAGAGATATGAATTCTGTCAATATTGACTAGATCTTCAGGTACCGGTAAGGACTCTGACGCTAAACCGAATATTGTGGGTTCTACCAATTTACGCTCCAATAGTTTGAACCCAGTTTCAAATCTTACACATATTGGAAGCCCGCTGTTTGCTTTTTTCAAAAGGGTAAAGTCCTCTTTACATTTTACCTGACTTGCTTCTATTCCATTATGGTACTGTTCCAGTGGTGAAAGTAGTTTGTAATATGGAGATTCTTCTAACTCTGCAGTTCCACATGTTTTAGGGTATGGCATTTGGGTAACCCATTGAGTCGCAATTATTTCAATCAGTTTTGCATCTTTGCCAAACGAGATTTCTAGAATTCGAGAGTCAGAGTTTGAATCTATTTCTTTGAAATGGGCTTCCTCACGATCTACTAGTATGATAAAATTAGAATCGCCTTCGCCGGCTTTCGAGCTAAGCATCTTTCTTGCCAGATTAACAGTAAGACTTCCACCTTCAGCGTTTTGTAGCTGAACTAACAGAGAGGATGTTTCGCAGGACAGTTCCATTTTTTCAAGACTTGCTCCCGAGAGTTGATATGGGATAAAATATTCATGGTGTTTGTATTTTAGTGAATAAATGGAGTAATCAGGCTCTGAAATTGGATATGTCATTCTATCAATAGACCCTCCAGCCCAGTTTTGCCTTGATTGAAATATATTCTCAACTCGGGGTTCGCTAAACTGAAACGATTTGTCATGTACTTTGTATGTGCCAGAAACGTTGACCTTGACAGAATAATCCCCTGATTGTGGCGTAAAATTCCAATTCAGAGGCACCCTGCCACTACATGCCGGAACGGTAATGCGTCGTTCATCAGTGAAAATAACTTTTTGATTTAAGGAAACAGAAAAATTTACTGTTGCAAATTTTATCATCGGACCATAGTTTTCTACATTATACGTGATCTGCATTTCTTTTCCTGCTTTGTACAGTCCGTTGGCACCATCGGGTTCACTAAATTCAGGAAAGTTTCCGGTTGCTGGTGAGCGGCGCATCAGGATATCATTGTAAGATGGCGCAAGAAAAGAACCCCAGATTCCAGAATTGCATTCATAGTCCACTTTGAATGAGGGATTCTGAATTAGATACTTGCCTTTTTCCTGTTTTATGTAAAGAACGACTCGGTCGTCTTTTTGGAATACAGATTGCTGACTATCTTCTGACAATGTAAATGCGCTAATTAGTTTGGATTGCTTTTGATTCTTGTAGTAATGTTCGACTTGAATGTCGTATTTGGTCTGGTTTTGGGTGCTGTCTAGTGATATCACTTTGCCCTCAATTATAAGATCGTTATTTTCGTAATTGTTCAGTAGATCATCGTGAGTAATTGACGATGATTGAGGAGCATTATTCAAAAAGTCACGTAATTCTTGCGTGTCCACAGCATAGTTGATGATTTGACTAGTTTTGGAATTATTTTGATAATTAAGTGTGTATGAAAATGGCACAAAACAGTCGTCTAATTTTACTCCATGTCCAAGAATCAATATTGTGAGCTGGGCAAATGCCGTGTCATCTTCGTACAGGTAATGCACACTAGTTTGTGGTGGATCAGAATCATCGATTCCGATAGCAGGAATTGAAATTGCGTTAGGGTATTTTTGTAAAAATGTCTTCACTACAATATCATCTTGCAAGATTTCACGGTAGTTTTGTAGATCTTCATCCATATCGCATTTGTCTTCTGAATAGTATACCGGGATTATCGCAAACGAAGTTCCAATCATAGAAAAAACAATCAGCCCAAGGACAATGAGAACGTACTTCATGAGTAAAACTTTGGTGTGAGATTCTTAAAGTGTTCTACTCTTTTGTAAAAAAAATCTAGTGTTTTATGCAAAGAAAAATTTTACTAATAATTTCAATAGAACATTCATCCATATTCAACAGATTACAATTATCTGTGAAGTTTTTTAGATAAAAATCAAACAATTTTTCATCTCGGGTTTGATCCAATTTATTAAATAAAATTACCATACCAACACATGTCGTCACTTGAGCTGCTAAGGTATGCAGCTGCCCCAAAGCTAGCAAACATT
>CAYOBG010000168.1:0-2963 GCA_964402265.1 uncultured Candidatus Nitrosotenuis sp.
TTACAAATGCATGTAGTGGATTTTCAGAATCCTTGCAGTTTTCAGATATTACCATGTCGGTACCATATACAATTCCTTCTAGTTTGTTTACATTTTGAGCAAACTCTACTACCAAATTTGCATTATATGGGCAATGGATCAGACCTGTTTGCGATAGATAAACAAAATCGCCCTTGACTGGCCCCTCCCATCTACCTGTAAAGTCTGAACCAGTCGTAGGCGGAATATGTTTACCGTCGTATATGTTATCTGCTGAAACTATGCCATACATCAAGACAAAAACAAATACCCCTACAGCTATTATTGTAAAGAGAGCTCCGCCTTTTAACAAAAATTTTGCCTTTTTTGGATTTCGATTCTTTAGGATATACCATACAAAAATACCGCCAAAAATTCCAAAGATTATGGGGAAAAACTCCAATATACTTTCAGGCACGCCTGATGTATTGTTGTTATTTTGAATAGACCGGTTTGCCGATGTGTTGCAATTAGTACAAATGTTGTCTTGCATTTTATTTCCACACTTTAGGCAAAATTCCAAATGCTATTCTCTAACATTTCATTAACTTAAGGATTTAGCGAGTTTAGAGTTTCTTTCTATGGTGCTCTGAATTGCTATTACAGGCAACAATAAAATGAACTTCTTATTTTTTAGCTATTTGAGACTTGGGCATAAACTATTCTAAAAAATAATCAGTTTCCAATCATGTCTTTTACTTCAACTTTGGATTCTAGTTCTTGGTACACTCTTGGAATGTATTCGATTTTTTTCACAAATTTAGAGTATTTGTCTAATAATCGTCTTTCACTGTCGGATGTACCATAAAAGATTGCCAAACTGGTTTATCAAAGCGTAAAAAAGATTCTTAACGCATGCTGTTTTTTTGTACTGCCTATTTTTGCATTGAGTAAAAGATGGTTTTTTGCAGAAGAATAAGCAGTATGTATCAAGTATCCGTTTTATGTAATATTGTCCAACCTCGTTTTTCTAGCTTCAAAGCAGTTGGCGGCTCAAGACATGTTGGGGTTTTTCCATCAGGCCTTAGCACTATTTGCCACACCTGATGGCATGTTATGTCCTCTGGCAGAATGCCCATTTGCAGCTGTCGCTTTGGCGATACATCGATTGAGCGGGAACGTAATTGATCCAATGATACAACCATGATGTCTTTTGTAGATATTTTATCGTGCTTTGAGCCAACTATTTCTATGGTATGACTGCCTGAGGAGAACATCTCATTCCAGGTGACACTGACATTAAATGAGCCACTAGGGTCAGCTTTTACCTGTCTGAATTTGTCGTGCCCATTTGCTTTTTTCGAAAATATTGTAATGTTGAGATCTTCGTCTGGCTCCGCTTGCCCATTAATTACAATCTGTTGATTTGAGAGGTACCAATCAGTATCGGTCTGTATTGTTATTGGATTTGCCATGTCGTTTGGCTTCGAATCAGGATTTGCTAGAGAGTTGTACAAGTTAAAACTATTATGAGTAGAACTCAAATGATCATCGATGTAATACTCAACGTAAACGTACTGCCACTGATTTGGTTTTAGAGTTAATTTGGTTGGAGAGTATTGTGTTGTGACTGGGATCTCTGTCTCAAAAATTCCTGTGTCTTTGCCCGTTTCATTTAATGTGACGTATATTCTCCCATAATCATAAAACAAACGAACCACAAGTGAGTCAACCTTGTCAGAAATATTTTGTTCTGGATGTACAATACGTATTACTCCAATTCCTTCATTTAGTGAAATGGGTTCCTTCCACCTAAACTGGGCATTCGGGTATGCAGAAATGGTTCTATTGAAAAGTCCGTCTGACCACGTCTGATTAGACGAATGTGTATATCCTTCTGTCATTCCAGATATGCCATCATCCTGTATGTTTTTGAGCATCACACTAACAGAATCAGAATCTGGACTGACCTCCAAATAACCATCTATAGATTCAGGATTTTCCGATGGTTTGTCATCTGATTTTATAATCTGGAATTTACCAACAAAGATTCCAGTGTCAGGCCCACTCTCAATTAGTGAGCGATTGCTCAGCTGGACTACATGTTTAGCTTCAAGTCCGTGCTCTTCCGCCGTCATCATGGTATCGAGTGCGTTTGGATCAGTATTATTGAGCGGGGAGATAACTGTGACAGTGATTATGTCATCCAACGTGTACTGATATTTATCAAGAATCAACTGCCATTCCTGATAGACAGGGGGCAATTCAGATTCTGCAAAAATCGGATGTAATACCAATCCGCCCATAATAAGACCCATTATTGACAAGATTGTAACGTTCACTGCATGGTTCTTTTTTTTAAATATTTTTTAAGACTTACTACTCATCTTGCCAAGATCCTACTAATGGTTTAAGATTGGATTAGTGCAAAATCTGACAACCCAACTATTATCCCCCTCAAAGTACGCTGGCAATCAAATTTGAATCAATTTACAATAATGAAACTACTTCTTTTGTAAATTCTGATGTGGTCTTTGTACCACCTATATCTTGAGTCTTTATTCCCTTATTCACAACACCAAACACTGCAGACTCTAGCTTTTTTGCTGCATCAAAGCATTTAGTATCATTGTGTTTTTTTCCAAGCCATTCAAGCATCATTTTTCCAGATAGAATAAACGAGGAAGGATTTGCAATTCCCTTACCTGCAATATCAAATGCAGCCCCATGCACGGGCTCAAATAAAGCAAAGTTATCGCCAATGTTAGCAGCTGGCGCCATCCCAAGACCACCTACCACCTCAGATGACTCGTCAGATAGAATATCGCCAAATAGATTCGTTGTAACTATAACATCAAATGTTTCAGGACGCCTAATCAAGTTCATTGCACATGCATCAACATACATTTGATCAAATGATACATCAGGGTATGATTTTGAAACCTGGGTACAAACCCCAGAGAACAAACCGTCTGTCTTTCTCATCACATTAGACTTGTGAACGC
>CAYOBG010000169.1:0-2961 GCA_964402265.1 uncultured Candidatus Nitrosotenuis sp.
GAATAAAATGCGCCTTGCTATCACTCAAGGTGCTAAAATATGGATTGTACTCGTATTTGGCAAGCAAGGATGCTAATGCAGACACATTAAAGCAGGAAGCCTCGTCACTTTACTAGGTGGGTATCGTGTCAGAGATTCTTTTAGAAATAAGAAAGACAATTTTTGAGAAATTCAACAATGCAGATGAGCGATTCACAAACGATGACGTGTTTGCAGAACTGCAAAAAGGTGGCAAAATCGACAAAACACTAACCATAGACGACATGGAGCAATACTTTACCGTATTATGTGATGAGGGCCTAATGAGAAACATTGCACAAAACTTTACCACGCAATGGTTCAAGCTCTTTGATCCATTGGAAAAGCTAACATGCAGCTCATGCAAAAACGAAGTTCACGTTAACAAATCAGAAGAAAAGAACTGTCCTATTCCTTCTTGCAAGGCAACTATTTAGCTTTGAATCTCTGAGCAGCAGACTCTAGTGACTGAATCATTGGCAGCTTTTCTCCAGTCAGGTATAAGACCAGTGCACCGCCTGCGGTACTGATGTGGGTTATTTTTTCTGCCAGGCCGTATTTTTTTAGCGCAGACGTTAGGTGTCCGCCGCTTACTATTGTAGTTGCCATGGAATTTGCAACTGATTCCAGCATTGCCTTGGTGCCATAGCTGAAATCCTCTTTTTCAAAAAATCCCGGCGGTCCTGAAATGAAAACCGTTCCTGCACTAGCTATTATCTTTGAATAGTGTTCTATTGTTTTTGGCCCCAAATCCAGAATCTGGTCGCCCTTGTTGAGCTGCCTGACATCCATTTCGATTCTTTGTCCGTCATGATCTATTGCCACATCCACAGGTGTGAAAAACACGTCTGGGTATTCGCCCATTAGGGAATGAGCCTTTGCGACTGCGTCCTCCTCGCCCTTGATGCCCAACGGGTACTTGATTCGAGCCTGTGCGCGCATGAAAACATTGCCAATCAGCCCGGTGAGGAGAATTTGGTCTGCCCTGCCTCGTTTTATTAGCATCTTGATTGCTTCTAGCCGGTCTGTTACCTTGGAGCCACCGAGCACTATAACATGTGGGGCTTTTGCAACAGTTAGAATCTCTTCAAGCTTTTTTACTTCTCTTTCTACTATCTTTCCTGCACATGCCGGTATGGTTTGGGAAAACCCGACAAGTGATGGATGTGATCTGTGAGCTGATGGAAATGAATCTAAAACACACAAATCAAAAAGACTGCCGAGTCGCTTTACCATTATGGTATCAGCTGCCTCCTCTGGTGAGAACTCGTAATTTTCTTCTGCGCAAAATCTCAAATTATCTAATAGTATAATATCGCCGTTTTTCATTTTCTTTATTTCAGATTGTGCAAATGATCCAATCACGTCCTGAACATAGGTGATTTTTTTTCCAAGCATTTTTTCCAAAATCTTTGCGTGCTGCTCCATTCCGATGTAGTCCTTGTTTCCGACTCTTCCCTGGTGTGATACCACCACAACTTTGGCATCACTTAGCGCCTTGATTGTCTCAGTGGCCTCTTCGATTCTTTTTACACCAGAGATCTCACCAGTTACAGGATCTATTGGACAATTCATGTCCACGCGAAGAAGAACTGTCTTGCCTTTTAGGTCAAAATCTCCAAGAGTTAGGATCTTCACGTTTCCTGTCTTTTTTTACCATCTTAAAACCTTTAAGCCGATCAAAAATTTCATTTACAGAAAAATTAAAAGTGACAACTATGCGTTTGGTGTGATTGCAAAATTGGTTGTTCGGACTACGATCTAGGCCGTTCTTTGTTCTAGTAGTTTCTTTCATAATACTGGGAGTTCTGGTAAATGAAAAAATCACACTAGAGTTTGACAATTCCACGCTTCTCTATTTCCAGTCAGCTGCGGGAAATCACATGGTAGACCTTGTAATGTGGGTGATAACTGAAATCGGAGACGTGCGCTGGCTGGTCTTATTTAGTATAGTGCTTTTGATAATTCGAAGAACTCGAAGAATTGGGCTCATTTTATTATTGACGCTGGTTGCAGGAACAATCGGGGCAGGCTATCTCAAAGGATATGTGATTGACCATCCTAGACCGCAGCTTGACTTTATGGGCTCTGATTTGCCATACGAGATAGCCCAAGATACGTATGTGTTAGGAACTGATGGCTCTTTCCCGTCAGGACATGCCACACGAGCAGCTGCAGTTGCACTAATCATTGGATATGCGTTATCGGAGAGATTCCCTCGGGGACGATATCTGATATGGATATTTCCGGTACTGGAGTCATTGAGCCGGGTCTATGTCTTGCAGCATTACCCAATGGATGTCATTGGTGGAACCATATTTGGTACGGTTCTTGCTGGAATAATTGGCAACAAGCTAAAACTGCATTTGTTCTTCAAAAAGTCACAGACCTAGCTCATCAAAGACCTTGCCGCTTATCAGAACAATTGCATAATTGTCTGTATCATGGTGGTACGTCCAGTACCTCAAGTTGCGTTCCTGCTTTTTTTGCCGCAGGGTGTAGTTGATCTCAGTTGTTACGGTAAACCCGATTCTTTTTGCCAGTTTTTCCTGTTTTGGCATGACAACCCGGTATCCGCCTTGTATGTTCTCAAATCCTAGATTTGTCATTTCGGTTGCAGCCTCTGATGCCGCCTTTTCATCCTTTACAACAAACTCCTTTACTATTGGGATCTGCGACGGATGGAACTCCATGGTGTGATTCCGTACCAGTTTAATTTAATTAAATTCATCTGACCGCTACCAAAAAGCTCGTAACAGTGTTAAATTTCTTAACTCACAAGTCAATTACTGAAAATAGTTATAACTTATCGATAATCAGATAGGAGGTTTTAACATTGGCGTCGTTAGCAAAACTAGCTGAAAAGCTAAAGCAGCAAAAGATGGAAGCCTCCAAAATACGAAGGAAAAACCAGAGAAATCTGGATAATGCGGTATCCTTGGG
>CAYOBG010000170.1:0-2937 GCA_964402265.1 uncultured Candidatus Nitrosotenuis sp.
TATCAGACGCAATATCGATAAATGACCTCCATTCTTTACCTTGATCTTCAAGTCTGTCAATTAGCACCAGTCCACAGTCGCTACAGAAGATTTCTCCACGATCATAGTCAGTGATCAGCTGGCAAGAAGTGCAATGAGGATAATCTAATTTTTGTCCTATTGGGGTATGTGCCATACTGTGATTAATTACTAGGGCAGCAATCCATCAACCAGCTGATGTCTCTCCATCAGCCACTATTTGCCTTGCCGGCCCATAGTGTTTCTTGTTAGCTGCTACCCTGTATCATTACGCATTACAGAAATAAAAGGTTAGAGTTTAATTTCTAAATATTTTTTCAGTTTTTCCATGAAAATATGCATATTTCTAAAGAAAATAACAGATCCACTTTAAATGTACAAACGAGTCATAGCATTTGGAATATAACAATAATGAACACGCAGATGGAAAAAACTAACGAGTATTGGATTTTGGATCAAAAATGCAAGTTATTACTACAAGAAGACGAAATAAGATTTGCGGGAATAGTAAACAGGATGGGAAGATTAGTTGCTGGCGGTTTTAAAAAAGGAATAACGCCGCTTGTTGATAATACAGAATTACAAAGACTATACCTGGAGCTCACATTAAGAGTTTCAATGAGACAGGAATTTGATGATCATCTTGGACCGGTTAAATATACTGCGTCATATCGCGAAAAGGCATTAGTGTTAAGCTTTCTACTGGACTCAAACATATTGCTAATTTCTACGAGCCCCGACATATCTATTGATAAAACAGCAAACAAAATTATGAGAATAATTGGATTAAACAGAATATGAAACCAAAATCACAAATCAATCTCATAAAGTATCAATAAATCATGCCAAGAAATTCCTTCCTCATATTCATACTGAATAATATTGATTTTTAGAAACTGCAAATAATTCACTAGTATAATGATTAGCTAGACGTTCTTGATAGTTACGACTATTAGCACCCCTATTATTCCAACTAGGGTACCGAAGATTATGATGATATCTCTCCAACTACACCACGTTGTCTGTGTTGACATAACATTATAATCACAAATAAGAATTTACAGTTTTAGATCTACAAGTTAAACATTTGTTTAATTTATTGCATATACATCAATCGAATGATTAATTCTACTAAAAACAAATACAATACCAAACATTTGATTGGTTGTTATTGTTTTTGATGGTTTAATTTCAATCATTAAATCATATGATTAAGATCATAAAATTCTTTGAATTTATCAAATGCGATTGTTTTTGCGTGTGTCTTGATGTGGAAAATTCTAAAAAAGGCCTCATCATGTGACATTAAAACAGATTGTAATAGACAGACACATGCGGCAGTTAAATCCTATTTTAATCAAAGGTAATAAGCAAACCATCCTTACTACACCCATGAACAAAACAATAACAGTCGCAGCAGCGATAGGAGTTGTTCTTGCATTAGGCTTCTCACTTGGAGCAATCCCAACAAGCCTTGATGCACAGGCACAAACAGAGCCGACTCCATACCCATCACGAGAAAAAACAATCTCTGTGACTGGACAGGCAAACACATCAGTTGACCCAGACAGACTCAACATCAGATTTGGTGTAGAGATTCAAAAGCCAACTGCAAAAGAAGCACTAGATGAAAACACTGCAAAGATGAACGAAATTGTTGCCGCAATCAAGGCAGCAGGCGTATCAGACAATGAGGTCAGTACATCCCAGTTCTCGATTTACCCAGTGTACGAGTCATACCAGGAAAAAGAGACCGGAATATACAGACAAAAGCTAGTAGGATACAGCGTTTCAAACATCATAACAGTAGAGACTGCAAAGCTGAACTTGGCACCAGATGTCATAGATAACGCAGTTAACGCAGGTGCAAACCGAGTAGACAGTGTTTACTTTTCATTGTCACCAGAGAAGCAACGACGAGTGAGTGATGACCTGGTTGCAGAAGCAATCCAGAACGCAAAATCAAAGGCAGAAAAAGCACTCGTACCACTTGACCAGCAAATAATCGGAGTCAAGTACGTGAGCCTATCTGACTTTGGCTATCCACCACCAATGCCATACTATGGGTATGCAGAAAAGGCACTAGATGCAGGAATCTCATCAACCCCAATCTTCCAGTCTGATCAAGATGTCACTGCAAGCGCAAGCGTTGTCTTCCTAATAGGAAGCAAATAACTCTCTTTTTTTATTTTGCAACTAATTTTTTATTTATTGTGATTTTGTTTTTTGGTAGAATTATTGTAAAGGTGGTTCCCTTGTTTGGCTGACTTGCTACTTTTATGATACCATTGTGCTGTTCGATGATTTTCTTGCAGCTTGCAAGGCCAAGACCAGTACCAGTTTGCTTTGTGGTAAATAACGGCTCAAATATTTTTGGCAGGACATCTGAAGTGATTCCGCATCCCGTGTCAGATACCTGTATCATGGTATCATCCTTTGCATCAAAGAGTTTGATGCCAATTGTACCTGAATTATCCATGGACTGGATTGCGTTTACTAGAAGATTTGTCAATACTACCTCAATTTTTGTCGCATCACAGATAGAATAGACGAAATTCTTTGGAATCTGAATCTTGATGGTATCAGGCTTTACTATTTTTTCTAAAGCAGATGCAATGATTTCATTTAAGAGATGTTTTTCAAAGTTTAGTGTGGTGGGTCTGACAAAATCCAGAACGTCTTCTATTTGGTGCGAGATTCTCTCTATTGCGCGATTCACCCTGCCGTAATAGATTACTTTTTCCTCAAGCTGCAGTTTGGGCTTGCCCTCCATGATTTCAATTGTGTTTTTGATTACCGATAATGGGTTTCTAAGATCATGTGCAAGCCTTGCTGCTAGCTCTCCAATTGCCTTTAGCTTGTCTGATTTTTCCATTGCCTTTGTGTGGATTTTCTGGATTGGTGCAATGTATCCGCATA
>CAYOBG010000171.1:0-1210 GCA_964402265.1 uncultured Candidatus Nitrosotenuis sp.
GAATCTCACACACCTAATTCCAATTATCAATAAGAAGTATAATCTTAATCTGGAAGAGCAGAACCATGCCCAAAACATCACATAAAGCGTGATGTAGACCGTGACTTTACCACATTCTCAATACCAGCCTGCGGGAAAACCTGCGGGTACGCATACACACCAATACCGCGCTAGCCTGCGGGAAAATAACGCGCTAGCCTGCGGGAAAACACAATACCAAAACTGTACGAATACCAAAATTCAAAATCTTTACCAACCTGATTTTTCTTCGTACCGCGTACTAGAATGGTATGCATACCATGAGAGAGGGTATACAGTACCAATACCGTTTTGGTATTACCAAAAACTGTACCACTTTATTACAAACCTTTACCAAATTACAGTCAACCGTATGGTATGCTTGTCCGTGCTTGTTTGCAAAACTGCCTCTCAAAAACAGCCATGCGGTTGACACTAGATTCTAAATTCTGATTCTACAAGGTGATATTTTACTAGCCTAGTACCGATGCTTTAACCTTATAGAATATCTCAAAGTACAACTTTGGATCAATTATCTTTGATACCAAAAATTTAACTACACTAGAACTAAACCCCTAACATTGCAAACAAGTATAGCGGATTCTGAGAGGAAAATTTTTTGGAAAGGCAACTCGTAGAAATCCCAAGTAATCGGCTGAGTTTCTACGGAGTGCGTGGTTATTGAGTATCCTAACCCACGAACTACCCAAAGACCGCCTCAGAGAAGGCGGTTTTACCGTTTCCAAAGAAACCAAAATCCAAAAAATATTGGATGCACTCAAGAACAATCCATTACAGACAAAGCAAATTGCCGCAATTTTGGGAATCCGTAGAGAGCCAGCATACAGAGATTACATCAAACCACTTTTGCAAGACGGCAAAATAAAGAAAATTCCGGCAACAGACCTATACCAACTAGCAAACCAAGACTTTGACCACACGGTAAAGCGACAGGAAGTTCTCACAGAATCCGAATTTATGAACACTGTAGTGATGCAAGGTTGGCAATCACGAAACCATTCTAAAAATGAATACAAGGTATGGCGCAGATTCGCACGAATTTGCCTAGGCAAGGTAAACCCAAAATTCAAGATGCATCCTGACACATGGACTAAAGACACCTACACAGAATTAACCAAAAACACCATAGCGGCAATCCTAGAAGCAAACGGAATCAAAAACATCAGCACCT
>CAYOBG010000171.1:1220-1781 GCA_964402265.1 uncultured Candidatus Nitrosotenuis sp.
TTTTGCGCCACATCATAAAATATGGACTAAATGTGAACCTCTCCAAGGAAGAGGCAAAACAACTAGGTATTGAAGGCGACAAGGGCGCACCACAACTAGCAACACTACACATCACTTGGGAACAATACGAGCAACTGATGCAAATCCTCAAAGATGACAAAGAGCTATTAGTCAAATTCGGCTTTTGCGCTTGGACTTTTTGCCGCCCTAGTGTACGTTACACAATCAAACTAGATGATTTAATTTTCTATGACAGAGAGATTGAGTACATTCTAGTTGACGGTGAAAAGATTACAGATGAGAAGGAACTAAAACATCTAAAATTCTTGCTCAAATTCCTACCTAAAGAAATCCAAGAGCAATTCCCAGTTATCAAAAAAACTGAGCGTGCTTGCAGACTGGAAATTTTTGAATTTAAAACAATGGCAGATTTTCCAAAAAGAATCTTTGATGAAGCACTAGTCAAAGAATTAGAAAAAATTGTTAGAATCCGAAAATCACAACGCAAAAAATATCTATTTTGGGAAAAGAACGACACCGAGTTTGTTTTTGAAACATACG
>CAYOBG010000171.1:1791-2681 GCA_964402265.1 uncultured Candidatus Nitrosotenuis sp.
ACATCATTGTACAAAACGAGCGCAAAAAAGACAACAAAACATTCCTAGAACTGTTAGGAAAAATTGGATTCAAATCAGGTGACTATGGAAAATTTGACCGCGTAAATTATGCAATACGTCACTTTGGAATCCAACTTTGGTTACAAGCAACCAACTACGATTACGCCTTGGTGTCTGAGATGTCACATGCAGACATTGCAACACTGAGAAACTATTACGGTAGAATGGTTGGCTCACATTTCGACAAGAAACTAAGCGGAGTATCCATCTAAATGGCTGAGCCTGACTTTCATCTATATTTTGGAGTCGATGAACGAAAAAAACTAGTTGAAATCTACGGCACAGACTACAAACCAAAAATCAAGGAACTAATCAAGCAACGTTCGCTACTGACAACTGAAGAATTACTAAATCAACTAGGTTTGGATCCACAGCAGAACCCCACTAGTTACAAATTAAGAAAGGAAAAGGCACAAGTCGAATACTGGGAAGAGAAAGCACGAAGAGAAAAAGCACTAGCGACAATCGCAGAGCAAAAGGCAATCTATGTCACTACCTTTGGAACAGAGCCAAGCCCACGGGGAAATCAGGCACTAAAACAGCATGCAGAAAACAAAATCAGACAGCAAAACACTAGCATCCTAAAAGACGATGGCACTCTAAAGTGCATTTCGTGCGGCAAAATCTTTCCAATGCGAGCCTATGACTTTGAACAAGCAGAGGACTATCAAAAACACATCAAACTAGACCATCAAAGAGGACTCTACATCGAATCTGAAAAACCAATCATAGCAAAATTACTAGGAATGGATCCTCAATGAAAATAACTGAAATCTTTGTGCTTGGCGCAATCATTGTTTTTGTATGGTTTGTTGCTAGCGCAATTTCTC
>CAYOBG010000171.1:2691-2935 GCA_964402265.1 uncultured Candidatus Nitrosotenuis sp.
AATGACAGGTAAAAGAGGCAAGGGCGGTGAGTTTGGCGAGCCAGCAAGAGAAGGATGCGTTGGCTATGACAAAGACGGAAAAATTGTAGTAAAAAACTGTGATGAGGTTTTCAAAAATGACTAAGAAAACCTTCAAACTCGTAATTGACGACTTGGAAGAAATCGAAGCAAAAGAAATCATGCAATTCATTATTAATTCAGTCGAAAATGACGATTTGCCTTTTGCAATCCAAGATTGCATGAC
>CAYOBG010000172.1:0-2933 GCA_964402265.1 uncultured Candidatus Nitrosotenuis sp.
AACTCTAAAATTCTACTTGCATCCGAAAATACTGTCAATAACGACAGTGAATCTATAACAACACAATTGTGTTCTTTGAAGCTGTTTCCAATGTATTTGCCAACAACTGGCAACAGATATGATGACTGTTCTTTGTTCCACTGGACCCCGTACATGTGAAGTGGCATTATGGTGAGTCGGTTTCGCAAAAATGCAGTGGAAAAATTAAACGTGATTGCCTTCATGTTTTCAATGTATTCTTTTACAGTGTTTTCTGTGACACAGAGAATTTTTTTGCCTGATTGCAGAAATCCTTTCATGAATTGTGCTGCAAGTGCACTTTTTCCGGTTCCATGATCCCCTTCAATTAGCATTAGTGTTGGGAATGGAATTCCTCCGCCAAACTGTCTGTCAACTTCTTCGTTACTACATGGAATAATTTCAGGCATGTTAGGCTCTCCATTTTATAAAATAAGCTAATACATTTACTACATTCAACAAAAACTTGTGAAGAAAAATTTGATATAAGATCGTGTTTGGTCTTTTCGAACGAATATCGGAATCTATGTGCCAACAGTTCTAGTGGCAGCAACTCCCCGATCAGTAGACAAGGTAGCGTATACTGTTCCAGTGCTCAGTGTTTGACTCGAAGTCATTCGTGCGTTTAATGCCTCATTTGTGTTTAGAATGTTTGGATCAAATGTATCACTGGTAATAGATACTATACACCACTTTCCTGCAGCAGGACTTGCACATGCTCCACTTTGATATGTAAATGATTCAGTTTTGTTTGTGTTACCAGCAATTGGATATGTCACTATTAGGCTGAATTTTTCATAGTTCCAGAGCTTTTCTGTGCCAGAGCTAGTTACAGTAAGATCAATTGTGCTAGAACCAGAACTAGCAGAAAGCGCGCTCATGCTGATATCTGTCTTTAGTATGGAATTCTCCACATCAGATATTTCAGATGAGGCCTTTGTTACAGAACCGGTTTGATCAACTATTCCTGGAAGCATCAAAAGTATGTAGACTAGGGCAAACATGACTATCCCACCTGCAATAGCTACACTTAGGCCCATGTGTCATGCCTCCAAATTAGGTTGAAAGAACATAATCAGAATAGACACCGTTTGGTGCAGTAACTCTGACTGTGTATGTTTTGCTTGCGGCAAGCTGGGTGTCTGTAATTTTGATTTGAAATGTATCCATTTTTTGTATGATTGTTGGTAGTGATTGGAACTTCCAAGTGTCTTCACCACCTGATGCGCTGTATGGAATTCTTTGCGCAGCACCAGACTCACCAAAATACACATCAATTGATGTCGGTGAGGTTATCGGATCAACTCCAATGTTTTTAGTCCATATTTCCAAGGTAGGAGGAGATGCGGTAGTGTTTCTCATTACATGGATTATTTTGAGCTTGGTTAGCATTTCATTTTTTTGCGCCTCAGATGTGGCAGTAAATGTAGACTCGAATGTTCCAACCTGAGACATCACAACACCTGCAATCGAGGTTGCGACCACGATAGACGCTATGATAAGGATTGCTTCTGTCATTACACTTGATGCCATGGATTAGTCTCCCCTTTCACGCCTTGATTTGGCACTTAGTCTTGCATGATATGCATCTGCCTCTCGGTCATTTAGGCCGACGATTTTTGCAAATCTGTATAATTGTGATATTGCCTCATCAGTAGACATGCCGGAATTTTTGAGCAGATCAATGATGTTATAGATTGTATGCTCATCTTCTGCTTTGAGGCCCATTAGCTTGCATTGTTCCACTAGCAAATCGATGCAGTCTTCTCCTTTTTCTGCAAACATTTCGCCCACTAGCTCCACTATTGCCATCATGTTTGCAACAGAAAGATTCCCAGAGAATAGCGGCTTCATCACAGAATCCATTGGATTGTTAAAGTCGGTTCCTTTGACCAAGCTCTCCATTTCACTCCCCCTTGCTATTGCGGTAGGACTGGGTGCCGGAACGTGTTGAGCGGGTTGTGAATTGCCTCCTGCTTGAACCATTACTGGTATTGGATTGTTTTGTACTGGTGCTTGTGCTACAACCTGAGGCAGCGGATTTGGAATTGGAGCTTGTGCTAAGATTCCTTGTTTTAGTGGTAATGATGGATCAGATAGGTTTGTTAGGTCTAGTGCCTCAAAGTATTTTCTCATAAAGTTCAACGGGTTTGATATTTCTGCTTGGAATGCCTTCATGTCAGTTAGTGTTCCTTCGAACGATTCAGTCAGAGTATCAACGCTTTCCTTTGTTACCTTCATGTCTTCTTTGATTTTGTTTAGGTCTTTTTTGAAAGTGGTAAGATCCTTTTCTACTGGTTCAAACTTTTGATCGATTAGTTCACGAATACGGTTTTCATCAAATTCTGCGACAGTTGGGGCAACTGTGGTTTCTGTTGTTATGGTATCACTTACTGGAGCTTCCGGTCCACCTGCTAAAAGTGCTTCAAGTTCTGCGTTTGCACCACCTATTTTGCCCACATCGACATTCTCTTCTTGTGGCGGAGCTCCTCCTTCAGGTTGAACAATTTGTGTTGGTTCACCAAGCAGTTCACTTAATGGATCATCTTGTACAACTGCCTTTGGTGCTTGTTTTGGCTTGGTTCCTGCAAGTAAGAATTTTGGAACTGCTACCAGAACAGATACAATAATACTAACCGGTATGACAAAATAAAGCAGAGAGTAATTTAGCTCAAATAGATACTGAGGAAATCCCTCATACAGAATTAGAGTATAGACTCCGACTATACTTCCTGCTAAAAACATCCTAAATCCGGATGTAAGACTAGTCAGTGTTTTAGTTAAAAAAGAAAAAAGATTGCTTGGAGCGATCATGAGAGCACTCCTGCATCTATCCGAGGTCTACAACAGTTGTTGTTACTGATGGCACTTGTCTTTCTATTGTCAGTGCAGCACCTGTTGGTACAAGAATTTCT
>CAYOBG010000173.1:0-2871 GCA_964402265.1 uncultured Candidatus Nitrosotenuis sp.
AAAACCTTGCCTTGTCGTCCTTGGTTTTTAGTACAAGCTTTGGCACGGATGTGGCCCTGCCGTTATCATCTAGTGCAACCATTGTCACAAGAGCCGTTCCAGTAATGGTCCTAGTGCCTCTAATGAGATCTTCTGCCTCCACTTTAACCTCGATTTCCATGGATGAGTTTTTGACTGCGTTTAGCCTCGCATTTAGAATCAGAGCATTTCCCACATAGACTGGCTTGAGAAAATCAACCCTGTCAATGCTTACTGTTACTGCATTTTTTCTGCAGTGCCTGTGGCCGACGATTCCTGCAACAATATCAATCTGCTTTAGGATTTCGCCACCAAACACATTTCCTGCGGGATTTGCATCAGACGGAAACATTCTGGATATTACCTCAACTTTTGATTCGCCTGCGCTTTTTGCATTCATGGAATTAAATAATTACCAAAATGGAACTATTTCTTGTTTGTGAAGGTACGAATACTTTTAAGGCAATTTTTATAAAAAAATTCATTGGCAAGCAATTCCAACAATGTCAAAAAGGCACTGATCAGCTTCACAATAGAACAAGTCCTGCTTGATGTTGGAAAAACTGCACTAGATGAAGTTGGAAGCCGCCTATATGAAAAACACCAATTATACTTTCATGACTGCCTTGAGCACCCTGAACCCCTCAAGGAAATACTACAAGAGATCTTTGGCTCTGGATATCAATCCATCACTGGAAAAATTCAGCAAAAATTATCTGAATTTGAGGAACAAGAGCCGATAGCAAACTTTCTTCATGTGATATCTGACTAGTCTTGCAACTACAATCAAAGTTTACAAAAATATTCCTACCAATAACCCTTGGCGTAATTGGAGTTGTCATCCTTTTGGCAAATATACTAGGACAGGACTATCCAATGCTTGCGACAAACCTTGTTGATTTTGCAATCACTGCACCGCTTGCCTTTCTTTCCATATTGCTGGCAGTAAAAAATGGCATTTCTGGCAACTTTGGAAAGGCGTGGGCCTGCTTTGCGGTATTTGCTGTACTTTGGTTTGTAGCAGACACACTATGGACCGTATATGAGATGATTTATCAAATAGACCCGTTTCCATCAGAGGCTGACTTTTTCTGGCTTGCAGGATACCCCGTCTATTTTCTTTTTACCATTTTTTATCTGAGGCCATTCAAAAACTCCATTTCATACAGAATAGTTGCAGTGGGAATAAGTGCATCTGCTGTACTACTGGCGTTTTTCACGTATGTTGTAAGCGCAGAACTATCCTCTCTCACATTTGAGGATGCACTGGCAATCTCCTATCCTGTTGCAGACGCAATAATTCTGGCGCCTACCGTTGTGGGCCTGAGCCTTTTCCTTAGGGGACAGGTAAGCTTTTTGTGGTCATTGTTATTGTTTGGGATGCTATGTACTGTAGCAGGAGACATTGGATTCCAGGTCTTGTCTGCAGCTGACCAATACTATACCGGACATCCTGTGGACATTCCATACCTTTGGGCCTATGCCTTTTTTGCATTTGGAATATACTATCACCTCAGGATATTTCGGACCAGAAATTCGGAAAGCCAGTTCAACGATCAAGAAAAGCTTCGTTGATAACACAAAAAACATTTTTACTACTAGACTGAGGCGACTAGTCAGATGGCAGACCTATCATCCGATGACAAGCTGACACTGGTCCAGTATGCCATACAAAAATATGAAAACGAGGCTGTTCTCCTTGAAAAACTAAAGACCATACTATCAGAAAAAGACGCTCAAAGAAGCATCGACACCCTGATTGGTACACAGAGGGTGCGAAGAATTGGACCGGAAATCCTGCAAAACAACATCTCGCACACGGAACTGCCGGACTTGACTGAAAACCTAAAACCGATAATTGACAGCTTGTAGATTTTTTCAAGATCCATTCAATACAGGCAATTTTTTAAACATGCACTAATCAGAAATTTTGCATAACCATGGAAGAAATTCTAACTCAAATTGGCGATTTGTCACCTGTGTTAATTTTAGGACTTGGATTATCGATTGGCCTAGAGCACGCATTTGAGCCTGATCATGTCGCTGCAGTTGGCACGCAGGTCTTTAAGGGAAGATTTGCACAAAAATCTGCAAAACAAGCAATCAAGTCTGGCACGATTCGATCCTCAGTTCTTGGGGCATTCTGGGGAGCAGGCCACACCACGACACTGGTCCTAATGGGATTACTAGTATATGCACTGGCAGTCAGAATAGAGCAGAACGTCTTTTCGAGCTTGGAGCTAGTAGTTGGGATGATGCTGATATTTTTGGCAGTTACTACAATTTTGAACAAGAAAATATTTCAGCTGCGACACAGGCACCCGCACCAGCACGAAGATGGCTCCATTCATTATGATGAGCACAATCATGCTGATACTGATCACAGGCACACCCACAAGTCATATCTTATTGGATGCATTCATGGGCTGGCAGGCAGTGGTAGCCTGGTTGTTCTGACTGCAGCTACTCTGAGTAATGTTGGAATGGTTCTGGGATTTATTCTGATTTTTGGAATCGGCTCCATTCTTGGGATGACACTTGTCTCTGCAATGATGGGCGTGCCATTTGCGCTCTCTACTAAAGTACTCAAGATAAACAAAATTGCTCGCTATGCGGCCGGAGTGTTCTCTCTGGTGATAGGTGCAAACATTGTTTATCAGATTGTAATGCTCGATAACCTGCTTGGATTTTAAAAGCCGCGAAGACCTTGCGGCCTGATTACCTCTGGATGTTGCTTCATCCAGGATATCTTGTCTAGCATCATCTGCTTGTCGTGCGGAAATGTTCCCTTTATCGTATATGCATTAGAGCCGTGGTTTGCCCTGAATATGACATCCTGGCTTACGTCTGTCT
>CAYOBG010000174.1:0-2849 GCA_964402265.1 uncultured Candidatus Nitrosotenuis sp.
TATGATAAAGTCTTTGTTCTTTTTGGCATCAACTGCGGCTTGGAGTTTTTCTGCATATTCTTCCTTTTCGATAACCTCTTTTCCTGCCATGTGGCCACATCTTTTTGGCCATCTCTGGTCTTCAAGAAAAATTCCGGCAGCACCAGCTGATTGCAATTCATTTACTAACTTCCAAACACTTAGTGCGTTTCCATAACCAGTGTCGGAATCAACTATTACTGGAACCGAGACTGCCCCGCAAATCCTTCTTGCATTTTCTATTGTTTCTGTTGCTCCAATGAATCCATAGTCTGGCATTCCAAACAAAGTAGCCGATGTTCCATAACCCGTCTGAAACATTGCCTCAAAGCCTACTTTTTGTGCTATTTTTGCGCCAATTGCATCATAAACGCCAGGTATGACAAGTGGCTTTGTCGGATCGTTGATTAGCTGCTTTAGACTTTTCAACAAAAAACATGGTTGACTTTATTATTTATGAATAGCTCCGTTCAATCCGTACTTTATGGAAAAATTACGTTTGGGTACTTGTTCTACATAGGATTTAATATCTCCAGAATTGATGCAAATCCAATGACCAAACTATTACAAGTATTGATTGCAGCAGGAATACTTTCAATCTCATTGTTTACAGCTAATGTGTATGCATCTGAAAATGCAAATTGTAGCAGAGACTGTGAAGCACCAACACTTGGTGTTACAGACAGTGGACAAAGAGTAGTTGACAACGGTATTGCAATTAATGGCAGAACTTTTGACGTAAACAACCAAATTCAAACAAATCCTACCATGACAATTACCACAGGTAATACTGCAAAGGTAAAACTCATGATCTATGAAAACGATGGCGTTAGCGAACTAAGACACGCCTCAATAGCAATAACTGACTATCAAGACGACAAAAACCAAAACGACAAAGTCCTAATTTCATTTGACCAAGACTTTACCGGAGAACAGTCATTTGCTGTTACCGATCCAGATGGATTTGTAAAGGACGTAAACGTCAAAGCAACACAGTTAGACCAATGGCGTACCGAAGTTGTTTACTCCTTCAAGGCAGTAAAGCCGTTTGATACATCTGCTCTAGTTGTTGAAATGTGGGATGAGGAAAGAAGCTCAAGAAGCAATGTTTTCCTTAATGCCATTGAAGCAACTGGCGATGAAATTATCGAATATGTTCCTGTACAGTCACCATATGTTCCTCCACCATTACAGCAAGTAAATGATGGAGTTGCTCCACAAGACGTAGAATGCAGACAAGGACTGGAATTAGTAATTCGCACAACTGGCTCGCCAGCATGTGTGTATCCGTTCACTGCAGAAATCTTGAGAGCATGGGGATTGGTTGAATAAATAGACACTTTCCAACCATTTTCTTTTTTGATTTTTTAATATCTAATCTTCATATTCTATGTAGTGATGAGTCTTTGCTACTTGTTCTACATAGGATTTAATTATATCCAAGCCAGACCTGAAGTCGATGACAAAGACGATATTCCAATTATTGACTGTCGTTGCAGTTTTGTCATCAGTATCTTTGGTTGCAGTTAACGCACTTGCTGATACTAGCTGCAGAAGAGACTGCGAACCACCAACGTTGGGTGTTTTGTATACTGGACAAAGAGTTGTAGAAAACGGTCTTACTATTAATGACAAGTCCTTTGATGTTGCAGAGTTTACTCAAACAATTCCTACCACTATAGTTAAGACTGGTGAAGTAGTCACGATAAAACTCATAGTATACGAAAACAGCGGTGCTATCTATTTGCGCAATACCTCCGTATCAATAGGAGATTATGCAGACGATAATCACAAAAACATGCTAGCTACAATATCTTTCAAGCAGCCATTTAGTGCAGTTTTGAAGCAACCACTTGTTTCAGGCTCAGACGTCTCCCAGTCAACAAGTATAATTGATCCTAATGGGATGTTGAAAAACGTATCAGTAAAGACAAGCGAAGTTGATTCCTACAGGACAGCAGTTGATATCTCATTTAAGGTGGTAAAGCCTCTTGATACCTCAGATATCATAATTCAGACAATGGATGCAAAACTTGAAACTAGCTCTAATGTCTTTTATGATGGAATCAAGGTGACTGGCAAGGAAATCATAGAAAAAACCCCACAACCAGTCAAAAACGTGCCACCCCCACTAAAACAGATCAAAGCCAAAATCACTTCACAAAAAGTAGAGTGCAGAGATGGCCTTGAGAAGATAACCCGCAATAATGGAGCAGTAGCGTGTGTTTCGACATACACTGCAGACATGATGAGAAATATGGGCCTAGCCTCATAATTGTCTAGTTCTACAAAATCTACTTAGTCTATTTTGATTTCTTTTCCTTGTTTAGAGTTCTGATCGTCAAGTTTTTGCAGCTCAGATTGGAGGAATTTTCGGTATTTTTGCATCTCGTCTTTTGTCATTTTAGTTACATTTGCTGAAAGTAATGTGCCCATCATGTTAATTCGCTCAATTAGATCCATTGCGACAAACCTCCCTACATTTTTGACCCGCATCAACACATCAAGCTGATTTTTTATTATCTTGTTTACTGCTTCTAGGTCATCTGATGTGGCCCTGCCTTTCTTTGTGATTTGATATCTGCCGTCTTTGGTTTCTTCAATTAGCCCTTCATCTAAGAGTCTGCCAAGCAGAGGGTAGATCAGTCCCGGTGATGGCTTCCACCTTCCTTCACTTTGTGCATCTGCGGCATCAATGATCTCTTTACCAGTGTGCGGTTTTGTTGTGAGCATTTCTAGGATATAGTACCTAGAAAATCCACGTGGGATTGAGCTGCCAACTCTCTGAAACCATTCAGTTACCATCGCTAGTGATATCGCTAGCGATATAT
>CAYOBG010000175.1:0-2785 GCA_964402265.1 uncultured Candidatus Nitrosotenuis sp.
AGCACTATGAGCTTGATGAAGTCGAGGGCATGGTTTCTGACTTGGAAAAAAAGGCACCTGGAATAGTGGATGCGCCAGCAAAACTACTAGAGGAAGAGGCAATAACTAAACGATCCATTGATGAATATTCCACACTAAAGGAAACACTGGATGTCGTAAAGAAACTCAATGTGGACCTTAGTGGATTTGGATTTATGAAATATTTTTACACGAATCTTTTCGTGGTAAGCACTGACAAGTTTGCAGAGATCACTCGCTCACTTGAGGGAATTACAATTTACAAATATGACCTTGACACCAAGGACAAAATAGCGCTAATTGTTGTTGCGCCATCAAGTGACTCAGATAAGGTTCTCAAGGTATTTCGCGCATTTGACTCTAATCCATTTGTCATACCACAGGAATTACCTCAGGTACCAGTACAAGCATACTCGCTAATAGAGTCCAAGCTTTCTGAGCTGACAAAAAAACTCGCATCACTTGAAAAAGAGATTGCCAAGACAAAGCAGTCCCTTCGACGTGATATTTTGTCTCTCCATGAGAGTGCCTTTGTAGCAAAGGAAGTACTAGAAATGCTTCGCAAGCCTGGAGGAACAAAGATGTTTGCAGTCATACAAGGATACATTCCAAAACACATGGATTCAAAGTTCAAGGATGTCACAAAACAATGGATGTCTGTCACAGAAGACATTTCTGATCCAAAACTAATCCAAAACAAGCCAACGCTTTTTGAGAACAAGAGATTCATTAGGACCTTTGAGGTCATCACACAAAGCCAGGGAATTCCAAAACGTGGTGAGGCAGACCCTACTCCAATGATTGCCTTGATGTGGCCAATATTTTACGGGTTGATGTTTGCTGATCTTGGTCACGGTCTTTTGCTAATGGGATTTGGTCTGTTATTCAAAATGAAAGGCCAGGGAACCCTCTCAAGATGGGGAATGCTAATTGCAATTTCCGGAGCATCTGCTGCAATAGCAGGAGTTGGTGCAGGAGAAATGTTTGGCTTCCACATTGATCATTTGGCCCCATTTGAGGAAATACTTGATGGGCCACTAAAACCAGTATCATGGATAGTTGGTTCGATTAGCGTTGCAGAGCTAACATTTGAGCAAGTAATCACAATACTCAAGGTTTCACTATTTCTTGGAATCATTCATTTGGTTTGGGCATTCATTCTTCGAGTTAGAAAACTCAGAAGAGAAGGGCACAAACAAATTTTGATTCTTGAAGCAATACCAAACATAACCCTGTATGGCGGAATCGTCGTAATCATGATGTCCGCAATTGGCTCAAGCTATGATGTAATGAACATGTATTCCAGAGTACATGATGAGGCGGTTCCATGGGTCACAGTATTTTTAGGTGATTGGGCACAAGTCTGGATAGTTTCAAGAATTGCAATTATCATAGTATTGGGTTCAATGGCAGTAATGATGGTTGGAGGAATTTTGCACACAAAACACCACCCAGAAGAGGGAGGCAGTGTTGCAAATATTGTGATGGAAGTACTCTTGGGAAAAACAGTGGAATGTCTCGCACATACAATTAGCTATGCACGACTTGGAATCATGTTGCTTGTACACGCTGCATTGTTATTGACTGTGAATAACTCGTTTGCATCCATGGGAGGCTGGTCATCGCCAAGCGGTATTGCAATGATCGTTGGCGGAAACATTGGAATCATGATGATTGAAGGATTAATCGTATACATCCAGTCTTTGAGACTTCACCTATACGAGTTCTTTACAAAGTGGTATGACGGCGGCTCACAACCATTCAGACAGGTCGTACCAGAATTATTGTATAATCAGTTAGTCTGGAAGAAAAAATAATCATTCAACAGGCAATTCTGTTCTGTTTGACCATTCGTTCCAAGAACCAAGATACATTTTGATTTTTTCAAAGCCAAGTTTTTTTAGGGCTAGAAACGAGTTTGCTGCTCGATATGCACCTTGGCAGTAGGTTACAATTTCCGAGTCCTTTGGAATTTTGTACAAATTTGATAATTGTTCCTGATCTTTGATGGTGCCGTCCTCCGATATGTTGAGCAGATAATCTATGTTGATTGCATTTGGAATGTGGCCTCGCCTTGCACCACGAATTGTTTCGCCGGTAAATTCCTCCTTTGAGCGTGCATCAATTAGGGTGATTTTGTTTAGATTTTTGTTCACATAATCATAGTCTGCAAGAATTTGCTGATTTGGCTTGCCATCAAATATGGATGGTGTGAACCCGTTTGTCTTTGTTTCAAGTGCAAGTCCTTCCTTTTGCCATTTTTTTATTCCGCCATCAAGCATGAAAACATTATTGTGTGAAAAATACATCAGCATCCAAACTCCTCTAGCTGCAAGCATTCCGGATACATCATCATAAAACACGACTTTTTTTGCAGAACTCACCCCAACAAAGGACAAAATTCTTTTTGTTTGCTCGTTGAAAATTTCCAGCCCTTGCGGTGTGGTGTCAAACCAGTGGTATGCAAATAGGTCTAGATTCACTGCTTCTGGGATGTGCCCCTGCGAATATTCCTTAAAGGAACGTGAATCAATTAGGAGTAGATTTTGACTGCCAAGTTCTTTTGCAAGATCTGCAGTTGATATAAGCACGACCTAGCTAAATTCAATATCCATTAAATCTATTTTGAAACAAAAGGAAAGAGGGGGTTTTGAGTTTTTTTTACTCGTTTACGTATGCTCTTTCTCCGTGTTGTGCTAGATCGAGTCCGATTTCTTCCTCTTTTGGAGTAACTCGGATTCCGCCTGGCCAAACTGCATCCATTACT
>CAYOBG010000176.1:0-2784 GCA_964402265.1 uncultured Candidatus Nitrosotenuis sp.
GAACACAGCTACTTTACAGTACGCGTTTCTGATAAGATAATCCACTCAAACGTAAATGATGTCACCATTATGGTTGCATTTGATGCAGAAACAGTCTTTCGTCATTATTCCGAAGTAATCAAAGATGGTGCAATAATATATGATTCCGATATTTCTGAAACCAAAATAGACGAAGTCCACACAATAGATGACCAGTACAAGTCACGACTAGTTGCACAGCTAAAACTGCAAAACAAGGACCTCACAGTTCAAGACATACTGGATATTGCAAAGAAAAATGGCACAAAACTCTACCCAGTATCATTTAGGACCGTTCTATCCAACATGGCAGACGAAATCAACAACCCTCGCCTAAAGGGAATGATTCGAATGTATAATGTCCTTGGCGTTTCATTCTCACTTGGCGTACTGAGGATGCCTCCAGAAACACTATTGGAATCAATTGATGCGATATTTGTAAAAAAGCCAGCAATTGCAGATCTAAATAAAAAGGCAGCAACATATGCATACAATTTTGCATCCGCAAAATTCTCAGATTTTACATTCACACTAAAACCGACAACTAAAACACACGACACCATTCTGGTTCAGGGATATCAGGGAACGGCACTAGGAAAAATGGCGTGCGGTTGCAGGTTCCAGCCGTATTACCCAATCACTCCAGCTTCTGATGAGAGTGTGTATTTGGAATCAAACGAAATAGTAGATGTCAAAGACAATCGGCCTGGCTCTACGTTAGTAGTTCAAACAGAAGATGAAATCGCTGCAATCGGTATGACAATAGGTGGAGCACTGACTGGAACTAGGTCTGCAACATGTACCTCAGGCCCTGGATTTGCACTTATGGCAGAAGCGCTTGGGTGGGCAGGAATAAACGAAGTCCCAATCGTAATAACCGAATACCAAAGAAGCGGTCCATCAACAGGCCTTCCAACAAGACATGGGCAGGATGATCTGCTGTTTGCAATTAATGCAGGCCATGGAGAATTCCCAAGAATTGTCTATGCGTCAGGAGACATTGAAGAAAGCTTTTACGATACTGCAAGGTGCTTTAATTACGCCGAAGTCTACCAAGTTCCAGTCATACACATGATGGACAAATTCTTGGCAAGCTCCGTTGTTACCTGCAAGAGATTTGATCCTGATAAAATCACAATAAATCGCGGAAAACTGCTTGAAAAAATAGATGGAACAGACTACAAAAGATTTGCACTAACTGCCGATAATATTTCTCCAAGATCAAAGCTTGGCCTTGAAAATGGCATTTTCTGGAATACTGGAGATGAAAGTGACGAATCTGGCCACATCACAGAAGATCCGGAACTACGAATCAAAATGATGGACAAGCGACTCTCAAAGCTCTCATACATGCTAAAGACCGTACCTGATAATGAGCAGGCAATATCCTTTGGAAAAGCAGAGATCTGCGTAGTTAGTTGGGGTTCTACAAAAGGACCAATACTTGATGCCATACAAATGCTACAAAATGAAAACATTTCAGTTGGCTTTATTCAGATAAAATTACTGCATCCATTTCCAAAAGACTATGTCGGATTTTTACTCAAAGATGTCAAAACCATAATTGATGTAGAGGCAAATCATACGGGACAGTTGGGTGAGCTAATAAAACAAAATTTGCAGAAAAGCCCAGATTACTATATTCTAAAATATACTGGAAGGACAATGACTAGCACTGAAATATATGAATCAATAAAAAACATAATACAAAACAAAGCCCAAAAAAGGCAGGTGTTGACCCATGGCGCTTAAGCTAGGTGATTACAAAACCGAAGTGCACAATGATTGGTGCCCTGGATGTGGTGACTTTGGAATAGTAAATGCAATCCAGATGTCTCTATCTGAGATGCAAATTCCAAGACACAGAGCAGCAATTTTTTCCGGAATTGGTTGCTCTGGTAAGACATCGCACTTTATCAATGTAAATGGAGTCCACACCCTACATGGAAGAGTTTTGACATTTGCTCAGGGCGCAAAGCTTGCAAATCCTGATCTTACTGTAATTGCGGCTGGTGGTGATGGTGATGGTCTCGGAATTGGCGTAGGACACTTTATAGCTGCAGGAAGAAGAAACTTGGACTTAACGTACATTATATTCAATAATGGTGTTTACGGCCTAACCAAAGGCCAAGCATCGCCTACTTTGAAACTTGGCGAGAAGACAAAGTCGCTCCCATCGCCGAACACAAATTATAATGTAAATCCAATCGGGCTCGCAATCGCAAGTGGATTTACGTTTGTTGCCCGAAGCTATGCGTATGATGTGCGACACCTAAAAGATACCATAACTGCGGCAGTAAGACACAAGGGACTTTCGTTTATCGATGTCTTACAACCATGCCCTACGTATAATGATATTAACACACGTGACTGGTATGCAGGACAAGATCAACCAGATGAGGTAACAAAAATGCCAAAACCTAGGATCTACAAGCTGGAAGAAACCGGATATGATCCAGTCGTACACTATGATGAGGAAACAGAACTAAATGAAAAGCTCACTCAGGCACTTGTAAAATCACTAGAATGGGATACGAAAATCCCAATAGGTGTATTTTACAAAAACGAGATCATAAGTCAATATGAAAAAAGGATAATGGATAAAATTCCAAATTATGCTGAGAATCCACCGGCGATACAAACAATATCTGCAAATGGAAAGCCTACTACAGATCTTTCACGAATTTTAGATTCATTGTCGGTGTGATTAGTTGACAACACTTGTAAAATGAATATTAGTACGTGATGTGTGAGGTTATTCTATAA
>CAYOBG010000177.1:0-2753 GCA_964402265.1 uncultured Candidatus Nitrosotenuis sp.
GATTCGATATTCACTCATCTAATTTGGGGCATGACCTTGGGACTGATCTCTTCTGTTCTAACAAGAGAGTTTGGTGCAAACTATAGATGTGCTGAATGTCAAATAGAATTTTCCAAGATGCAGACCGCGAAAAGGCATCACAAATACAGACATTTGATGCCCATGCAAAATACAAAACATATTTTGATCCTTGGCGGAGGGTTTGGGGGAGTTCAGGTTCTTAGACAGATTCAAGACTCACTTGAAGACAGAATAGATGTAGACATCTCTCTTGTATCAGAAGATAATTTCTTTTTATTTACACCGATGTTACCGGAGATGGCAACAGGTATGATAGAACCTAGACATATTTCTACACCCGTCAGATATTTCTGCAAGAGGGCAAGATTTTATGAAGCTGTTGTGGATTCAATTGATTTAAAAAATAATATTATAAAAATTCGCCGTACGTATGATAGTAAAATAAATGATCTTTCCTATGATTATCTGGTTTTAGCTCTTGGCAGCAGAATCAATTTTTTTGGAAATGAAAATATTGAAAAAAATGCGTTTACTATTAAAACATTAGGCGATGCAATAAGCATAAGAAATCATCTGATAACAATGCTAGAAAATGCAGACCAAGAGGAAAATTCCGAAATTCAGGCTAAATTTTTGACTTTTGTTGTAGTGGGCGGAGGATTTTCAGGCGTTGAAACTGTTGGTGAAATCAATGATTTTGTAAGAGACTCTGTTGAAAACTATTATCGCAAAATCAACTCAAAAAATATTCGAGTTATTCTTGTATCTGCAGGGGATGGAATATTACCGGAAGTAGGCTCAGAACTAGGCAAGTTTGCCTTTAAATCACTAAAGAAGAACGGAGTAGAAATCATCACAAATTGTAAGGTAGTTGATGCAAATCAAGACTGTGTCAATCTAGACAACGGCAATACCATTTTCTGTAATACAATGATTTGGGCTGGAGGAATTGCAATGGACAAAGTCATTCAGAATCTTACTTGTGAACATGATGAAAGAGGTAGAATTGTCGTAGATGCGTTCCTTCGAGTAAAGAATTATGAGAATGTGTTTGCACTGGGGGATTCAGCATCGATTACTGATTTACAGTCTGGCAAAAAATACCCACCAACTGCACAGCACTCAATAAGGGAGGCCAAAGTCTTGGCGGACAATCTTGTATCTGCACTGAAAAACTCTAATTCAATGAACAAGTTTGCATATAAAACCAAGGGAACAATGGCAAAAATTGGAAAAAGAAACGGTGTTGCCTTGTTGATGGGACATAATGTTAAAGGCACTTTGGCTTGGTTAGTTTGGAGGCAATATTATTTAGCAAATCTTCCTACGCGTGAAAAAAAAATACGAGTTGCACTAGATTGGCTGGTTTCGATTTTTTTCAAATCAGACATTACAAGATTCCGTAACATTAAAGAAAAAATCATCCCATAAGATGAAAAGATTATTTTCAATTAAGATGAATCTGACCGAATACTTTCATTTGCTTCAACATAGCGGAGTTAAGCAAAAAACCTTATGCCCGATTTGTGAAAATGAAGTAAAACCATATTGGGAGCCGAGATACAACGGCTATAGAGGAACTTGTTCTATTTGCAATACAAATTGGGCAGAATCATGATTATTTACAACAGTATTGGAATCTGAAACCAATGGGCCCACAGGAGTGCTGAAATGCGTTGTTACGAGAAACCACACCAAAACATACAGAAAGCCATCATGGGTTTACAATACACCTACCAATTTTATTGCTAGGGTAAACATATCTCCTCTATTAATTTAGTACGTCTCAAAGATTTATTCTGAAAGAAAATCTTTTGCCTCGAAGAAACCAGCTAATTCTTTTGAAAGTTGTTCGGTAAATATTCCTAGTAATTCAAAATCTAAATGACTTAATTTTTTCTTACTAAACATTGCCAAGACAGCAACTGAATTTCCCTTGTAAATTAATGGATACGCCGCAAAAGACTGTAGTTTTTCTTTTTTTGCCCATTCGGGGCTTTTTATCCTAGGATCATTTACAACATCATTTGAGACTACAGGTTTCTTATTTCTAGCACAGGGTCCAATCTTCAAAGAAGTCATCGGTACTTTGGAAAACTCTCCATCGATTCTTGTATACATTCCAGCACTAAATTTTAAAATCAAATTTTCTCTCTCTTTGTCAACAAACCAAACTCTAGCAAAAGCAGCATTGAAGTATTTTACCAAGCATTCTACAATCTCTTGTAGTCGTTCATTTAATGTATCATACTTTTGAATAGATTTTAAAATTTCATAAATACGAGATTTTTTCTCTTTCAGATCTTGTTCATCATAGATTGCATATGGTGAAGATTTAATCATCTTTGATTCATAAGATCTAAAATCTGCAATAAGAGTTGAAAATCTATTCAAAAAATTGTTTGTTTCTAAATCATACTGCTCTATTGAATCAAATATAAAATTACATATCCAATCAAAATCACCAGTTAATCTGCTTGAATAAGTACAAAACGAGGATTCATTGATATAATTTGTTAATTGTTTAATTTTTTCTTGAGCATTTTTTCCATATTTAAATTTCAAAAGAATGGTTCTGTTAATTTTTTCAGATACTATGTTGGGATTTAACACTGCAGAATATCCCAAAATCACGTTATTCTTTTCTAATCTTTGTAATCGGTGTCTGACGCCTCTATCAGTAATTGTATGTCCCAAATCTTCTAACATTTTTTGCAAATCTTGTGACGACA
>CAYOBG010000178.1:0-2709 GCA_964402265.1 uncultured Candidatus Nitrosotenuis sp.
ATTGCAATTTTAGTGCATTTTATGAAATGATAGAAAGGAGCTACGAGTGTTGTTCATTTCAGACAGACGCGCACCTAATTACAATTTGATACAATACAAACCAGTGGAGTCATTTTGTTGGGTATGTGCTTCCAATAAAAATTTGGAAACCCCAACAATTTTTGTTATGGCTTTTTAGCAGACAATGCCAAAACTTTCCAAGGAAATTTTATGATGCCGGCTTTGGTGTAGGGTGCTGTGTTTTGTCGGATTGATTCCCGCAGTTCTGATCTTTGTTTTGGTGTTAGTGCGTCAATTTTTTCCCGCAGTGGTTTTGCCAAATATTTGAGATAGTCGCACCAGTATTTTGAAAACGATCCAGGACTGTACCAAAACTTGTATTCCTGTACGATGATATTTGTAAAGCCAGCTAATCCGATTGTTTTTTTGAGGCTGGTTTTGGTGCCAAACCTGTCAAAATTTGGCGCACCAGGTGGGATATAATCAGGAATGAATTTCTGTACTGAGTCAAGGATGACTGAAAAATACGGTACAGTCTTTCCCGCACCGTGAACTGTTATTGCGAGTGTGCCATTTTTTTTCAGCGACCTTTTGATGTTTGCAAGTGCTTTGGAAGCATTTGGGAAAAAGAACAATGCATACTGGCATGTCACAACATCAAATGTATGATTAAACTCAAAGTTTTCCGCATCAAGTATGGCAAAATCTACGTTCTTTCCTTTGACAGATTTTTTTGCGATTTTGATTGCCGTGCCTGAACTATCAGCACCAATCACATATCCAGCATTACCAATTTTTTCCAAGATCTGCCTAGTTACTGCACCCGTCCCACATGCCAAGTCAAGCACGGTATTGCTTGGCTGGATCTTTGCCATTTTGACTAGTTTTTGTGTGCTCTGGAACGGCCCGACGTTTTTGCCTGCCCATCTTTTATGGTATCGAGGCGCAATCTCATTCCAAGTTTTGATCATTCTCTTTTTGTATTCTATGTGTTTGGAGCTCACTAACACCACCATAGTTTATGGAAAAAACCTTTTATTATAACATCAAGGGTCGAACTCTCATTGGAAGCAAGCATCAAGTCAGGCAAGCTAAATGATCTTACTCATTTAGGAATTAGGCTGGCAGTGGGCGTAATTTTCCTAGTGCATGGTCTTGCAAAGTTTGATCCAATGTTTACAGGGTTTTTGGGCCAGCTTGGAATTCCAGCAGAAATGCAAATCCCAATTGCCCTAGCAGAGTCGGTCTCAGGAATTTTACTAATTGTAGGTGTTCTAAGCAGAATAGCCTCATCGTTGCTATCTATTGTGATGTTGGGCGCAATCTTTCATGTAAAACAGGCAGCAAATCTAACTGGTCAGGGAGGATTTGAGATTGACCTGATATTGCTTGCAGCAAATCTTACCGTGATTACAATGGGGCCGGGAAGAATATCACTTGCGCATATAGCAAAAAAAATCCCAAGGTTCTTGCACTAGTGCAAAAATCTCTTTCGTAGTTTTACAATAACTATTGCAGGTATGACAAAGTACATTCCAGCATTGAGCAGTATTATACCAATTCCATATCCTAGCATTTCTGATTCTGAATTGATATCAACATAGTTTAGAATTGATAATGTAGAAAGCATCGGAGTTATGATAATCTTGACTGCTTCTTTGAATATTGGGTTTTGGCGCTCAAGGTCTGCCACACTTGGACTAAACGTATAGTAAAATTCGTTAAATCCAGTCATGAACGCAGTGCCTGAACCAGTACTAAACAGAACATTATCCCTTACCTCTCTGAGTAATTGTACCTGCGGTGCTAGTTCTGTTCCAAATGTAGCAGTAGCTATGGCGCATTGTCCTGGAAGTTTTGGCGTGTCATTTTTTGGTGCATCAATAGGTTGTGCAGATACAGAAAATGAATCCAGTGCAGCTTCGAATTTTGGCAGTGTTGCATCAAAGTTGTTCTCGCTGTTTGTGTATGTTACGATGTAGAATTTATCGCCAGATTTTATCACGACTTCCTTGAACTTTACTTTTAGTATCCCAGAAGTCATGTTGAATTTACCCAGTGCATCTCGAGTGTATCCATCGTTTCCTTTGATCGTTGTCTTTTGCTCATCAAGTATGGTTAAAACTCCAGATTTGATTGCGGGTTCTAGTGTTTGCTTTATTTTTTCAGAATATTCCTCAATTGATGTTCCGTTTGCAGGCTTTACTGAAATTGAAATTGCGGGTGTGAATCCAGCAACTCTGTCGCCAACTGCCACTACATCGGGTGTTTCGGCGTTTCGCTTTTGTGGCTCTTGTGTAAACCATCCCGCTGGCGGAGTAAATGAAAATTCTAATCTTTCATTAGAGTATCGTACTGGCGCTTGATCAGATTTTGAGGCAACTCGATCAGGCTCGCCTTGCTCAAGCAGATCTGCAACATCAGAGCGGTTTTTTACTTCAACACTGAGTATCTCAGCTTCTCCCCATTCGAGTGGAATTGTGCCTTGGCTATCAGAAGGGGGTTGATCAATCATGGATGATGGTGTTTTTAAATTTGCAATTTTATCCAAAACATCAAAGCTTGCCTGTGTTGCGAGTCTGCCAAATACTGCATAGTTCTGGTCCAGCGACGGGGCGTCCTTGTGAACTATGAAAAACTGTGAGCTCCCACTGTCAGGGTCTCCACCTCGTGCCATTGATACGATTCCTCTCTTGTGCATGATTGTGT
>CAYOBG010000179.1:0-2685 GCA_964402265.1 uncultured Candidatus Nitrosotenuis sp.
GGTATCATTGTATCATACAGAGTGACAAATTAAGATTTCAAGTTTGAAAGAATTGTCTTGCCCTTTTTGAGTTTGGTATCATATGAACTGATTACGATCTATTCTCGACTGTCCAATTATGGAAAGAAGGGTTCCTTTTCTTAATTCGTCATGTCTTGGGATCGTAACTTTGTATTGTCCATCAGTCATGAAAATATGACTTCCAGTTTGGCCGGTTTGCCAAAACCCGTTTTTGCGTAAAATTTTGAGAACGTCTCTCCAAGATAAAACTGGAAGCTTAGACATTCACTATTATGACTTCACTTTTTTTTATTGCTGGAAGTTTTTCTTTTTCGTCTGGAAACGCTGCAAAATAACCATCAACTGCGTCATTTATCATTTCTAAAAGCTTGCGCTTGGTGTCACCTTCAGTGATTATTCCGGGAAACTCTAAGCATTGTGCTATGTACCCGCCTTCATCGTCTTTTTTGACGCTAAAAGTCAGCTTGTTTTTGTGCATACTATACCACCAATGATAAAATAATTAAAGCCTGTGATTTTACCTAGTGAAAAGCGGCATTCTTTATCCAAACTCCAATAATACCGCGCTAAGACACCATCAAAATTTCAAGAATATTGCTTTTCCCTTTTTGAGTTTGGCGTGTATTTCTATTATAAAATGAAACACGATAACCTTTGCAAATATCACAATTGATATCAGCGCTATTGTGGTCTGGCCCAGATACAACAAATATGCAGTAACGCCAGTTGCAGTCATTATTTCCAGTGAAGTACAAGTACAAAGCCAGAGGAGTTTTTCCCTCTTCATGCACTATGATTGGCGATGATTTTAGTTAAATCTTCATCCAAATTGTGGTTTTCTGAATTATTATTAAATAGGGTTTTGAGAAAACAGTATTCATGTCAGAAGCAAGAACATTTTTCAATTTCTCATTTTTCAAAATAGACCCAAAATGGCGCTGGATGGCAGACCTGGCAAAGGAGGAATCTGCAAAGGAAATCGAGCAAGTCATTAGAAACTCAAAGATAAAGTGCAGGGTTTACTCTACACTAGGCCTTCGCGATGACGCGGAATTTTTGCTGTGGTTTGCAGCAGAATCAGTTGAAGAGATCCAGAATGTAATTTCCAAGATCTATACCACAGTATTTGGCAAATACATCATACCGTCTCATGTTTATCTGTCATGCACAAGACCGTCAATTTACGCAAAGGCTGGCAAGACCCTGTCCTTTGTGGAAGGGAATGAGGCAAAAAAATACGTAATCGTGTATCCATTTGTAAAGACTCGAGAGTGGTACTTGCTGCCGTTAGAGCAGAGAAAAAAGATGATGGATGAGCACATTGAGGTCGGCCACAAGTATCCGCAAGTAGCACTAAACACGACATACTCGTTTGGAATTCACGATGAGGACTTTATGCTTGCATTTGAGTCAGATGAGCTCCCCGCGTTTCAAGACCTGATAATGGAGTTGCGAGAGACCCAAGTGTCTCGATACATTGAGCGAGACACACCAATGATTGTGTGCGTCAAAAAAGACATTGTTCCTTTGATTGCAAGTCTTGGATAATGGTATTTTCTTACTGATTTTTGCTAACAATTATTTGTCACTAGGCAATTTTCTGTCGGTATAGCTCAGTATTTGTCCACTTTGTGCATCTATTGAGATCTTTTTCATTTGTGGAATTATTTGTCCTACTTGTGCCAGAACTATCCACACCCCATTTTCCATATGAGCGGATTCTATAGTACTTGCATCATGGTACTGTTCCAGAAAATCTAGCGCAATTTCCTTTACTTTTTTCTGATTTGGCGGAATCATTATCAGGTATTGTATCGGCTTTTTTTTATGCAGTTTGTATCTATTTTATAGAAAAATGTTATATTTGAAGGGATTATCGCCTTGGATTACACATGAAACCAGAGGGTAGTTTTTTGACCCAAAATAACAAGGCAGTATTAATCAGTTGCTCAAATTTGCATAATTTTGGTTATGAGTAAAAGCTGGCCACATAGGTCAATGAAAGATAAAGACAAATTGTTAATTATGACAAGGTAGAAAATAAAACAAGGATAATGTCTAAAACTAAAACAGAGTCACCACCACTAACCAAAGATGAAATTGCAGATATCAAAAAAGCGTTAAAGAGTAAAAAATGGAAGACTTTCGATTCGGCACATGAACTCATAGCGGATCTTCGAAAGAATGCCAAAGTGGAAGTTTAAACGCGAATCAAATTTCAACAAACAGTACAAATTAATCGGCAGGCAAAGGCAGAGTCGTGTCGAAGAAGCATTAATCGATTTGGAGAATGCGCGGATAATCCCGCCAGTAAAGGCAGCTACAAAACAAATCTTCGAGTCTGGGCTTATCACATTGGTAGTGACCGAATAATCTACACAGTGGATTATCAAAACGGAACAATCATACTGTTGCGAGTCTGTGACCACAAGTCTGCTTATGGTAAAGACTGACAGATTTTTTTCTTAAGACGTGTAAGATCGGTTTGGTTTTTAATACTCACATGTCCAATTAGCTGCAAGCAATGAATGCACTAAAAGAATGGGCTACAGTCGTAAAAGCACTGGAATCCGGCGAGCAAACAGTACTATTGCGCAAGGGTGGTATACTGGAAACGGCATCAGGCTTTGTAATAGAGCAGAAAAAATTCTTACTCTTTCCCAC
>CAYOBG010000180.1:0-2684 GCA_964402265.1 uncultured Candidatus Nitrosotenuis sp.
GGTTTAGGCCCTCAACTGAGGTGCTCATTGAGATGATTTTTGTGACCTTTGATATCTTGGAGTTGATATCAATTATAACAGCGCATGCCTTTGCCTCAAAGAACTCACCATCAGTAGTTACTGTTTTGTAGCCAGACTTGGAGATTCGCAAAGCTGCGTCCTGATTTTTCACCAGTATGACGTTTCCAAACAAAAATGTCGATAATGGTGCATACTTTTCCTCGCATTTTACAAAGTTTGACAATACCCCAATGACATCAGGATCAGATGGCACATTTAGCTTGAACTGTGGGATTGCCTCAAGCGGTATGATTTTGAGCTTTGGTAGTTTTTTTGCACGCGAGACTTCGGCCAAACTAAGCAAGGTTCCAAAGTCTTTAACAACAAATGCCTTAATCCAGTCAGATGCTGCTGCTAAAACTGCGCGCTCGTATTCTCTGTCCCAGGAAATCATCTCATACACTAGGCCCTCTATTCCAAGCTCGGCTCGGTGTTCCTTGAGATTTGCAATGGTATAGTCCTCGTGCATCAATCCTCTCACTACACGAATCTTTGCCTCATATTGAGCAGCAGCCTTTGCTGCCTTTTCCAGAATAAGATTTAGCTCATCAATGTCGCTCTCAACTTTTCCATGTCGACTAGCTTGCTCTGCAATTCTTCCACGAAGCTCAGCTATTGTGTCCTTGTGGTTTGAGCGAATTGATTCAAGCCTTGACTTTAATGCTTCAAGCTTGATTGATTCCTCAATGATTTCTGCGTGTCGCTTTTTGTTTGCGTCAATTTTTGAATTGGAATCATTTATCTCAGATTCCAGTTTTGCCATTGATACCTTGGCGTTGTTTAGTTTTTGTGTCAGTCCTTGGATTTTAGTATCAATTTCTTTTCGTTGTGAAATAGCTTGTGATTGTTGTTTGTAGATTTGTGATAATTCAGATTCTACCAGTTTGATTTGCTCGTAGATTTGGTTTTTGTCTTCTCGAATTTTTGCAATCACTCCCTTTTGTTCTACAGCTTGTGTCTCTATTGCCAATCTGCCTTGGTGGAGTGATTCTAGGTCTGCTGCAATCTGCGGCAGTCTGGCATTGATTTGCTCAAATCGTCTTGATTTTGTTATGGTCTCAGTGTTTGCAGACTCGTAGACCTGCATTGCCTGGGACAACTCAGAGTCAATGGACGCCTTTGCCCGGTTGTACGCGTTTGCCTCTGCCATGAATGTGGCCTTTTGCGATTCAAGCTCAGAGATCTGCTTTTTTATTATGATTCGCTCATCGTCGAGCTTTTTTGCCTCAGAGACCAAAGAGTGCATGGAGCGCTCTTTGGATATTTTTTCAGTCTGGATTGCCTTCATTTTGTTTGATGCAGATATTGCGTGCAGTCTGCCTAGCTCAAAGTTGATAAATTCATGTCTGAGTTTTTGGTTTCGTTCCACTTCCAGCTCGTCAATTCTTTTTTTGATCTCATCCATTCTTGCAAGTGCGATCTCTAGCCTGCGGTCTGCGTCCTCGAGTTGCTTTATTGATTCGGCCTTTTTCTCATCAAAATACGCCAATCCTATTAGGTCCTCAATTACGGTTCGCTTTTCCTCTGCAGTAAATTCTGAAATCCTAGTAACTGTACCCTGCTGTACTGCGTTTAGCTGGTTGAGGCTTGCGTTTGCCACTTCTAATAGATCTAAAATCTGGTTTCGGTTTGTCTGCTTTTGATTCAAATAGTAAATGTTCTCGCCGTGCTCATCCATTTCCCGCGTTATTACAACAGCATTAGAGTCGACTGGAATTTTTCGATCTGCATTATCAAAATGAAGGCTGACTCGAGCCATCTTGGTTCCCCTTTTGTTCCCCTCAATATCGTGGATTAGCGATCGAAGCTTATCCACCCTCATTATCTTTGGCTTGTTCTCACCTAACGCAAAGATAATTGCATCCAAGATGTTGCTTTTGCCAGATCCGTTTGGTCCGGAAATTGACACAAGGCCTGGCTCAAATGATACTGTAGTATTGGTAAACCCAAATGACTTGAATCCAAAGATCTCTACTTTTTTGATATGGACCAATGGAATACTTTGTTGTAGTGGTTTGTTAATCAAATATAGACAAGTTTAGTTGACATGAGAACAAAATTCTTGTAATGCTATGAAAAAATTCGTAGTCTTGTGGGCTTAAATTTGGTCATTATACCACAGAGTCATTGACACGCCTAGGAATCATACAAACCATATCATATGACACCAACGAACATGGAATGATTCAGGCCTCAAAGATGTTAGAGAGGCTGGGCAAGTCGGAGGCAGACGTGGTGTGCTTTCCTGAACAATGGCTTGCAGACAACAAAATAGATGATTTTGAGGCTACGTTTGCACCATTCTCCAAGATGGCAAAGGAATATTCCATGGGAATAATCGCAGGCGCATTTTACACAAAGTCAGGCACAAAGCAGACTATTTCTGCACCAGTAATTGATCACACCGGAAATATTATTGGCGCACAGGAAAAAATCCATCCATTTGAGTATGAAAAAGATCTAATCAAGGCAGGCACTGAGGCCAAGGTTTTTTCTTCCAAGTGCAAGTTTGGAGTAATAATATGCTATGACATGGTTTTTGCAGATGTTGCAGAATCCCTAGTCAAAAAGGGAGCCGAAGTGTTGTTCTCGCCCTCTAGAATAGTTCGGCGAGGAATTTTTCA
>CAYOBG010000181.1:0-2106 GCA_964402265.1 uncultured Candidatus Nitrosotenuis sp.
TTCTAGTGTCATTGCTATATCATCTAATCCTTTTAGAAGGATCTGTTTTCTATGCTCGTCAATTTCAAATGAAATTGTTTTTGTCGGTGTTGTAATTTTTTGAGCTTCTAGATCCACTTCGATTTCAGAGCTTGTTTGAAATAGACTATCTACAGTTTTTGAATCAAGCTTTATTGGTAAAAGACCATTTTTGAAACAGTTGCTATAAAAAATATCAGCAAATGATGGAGCAATAATTACAAAAAATCCATAGTCTTTTAGTGCCCATACTGCATGCTCTCTTGATGAACCACAGCCAAAGTTATCTCTTGTAATCAAAATTTTAGAGGCTTTGTATTTTGGATCATTTAAGATAAAATTTGGAATCGGATTTCCATTGCTATCAAATCTCCAGTTATAGAATAGAAATTGTCCAAAGCCTGTTTTATGAATTAATTTCAAGAATTGTTTTGGCACAATCTGATCCGTATCTACATTTACCTTGTCAAATGGAGTAACAATGCTCTTGATTTTTTTAAAAGATTCCATTAGTTCAAATCCATCTCGCGAACATCAACAAAGTGTCCCTTGATTGCAGCAGCTGCTGCCATAACTGGACTTACTAGATGAGTACGGCCACCTGTGCCTTGTCTTCCCTCAAAGTTTCTATTAGATGTGCTTGCACATCTCTCACCTGGCGCAAGAATATCAGGATTCATGCCAAGACACATGCTACATCCCGATTCTCGCCACTCAAAGTTTGCGTCTTTGAAAATTTTATCAAGGCCCATTTCTTCGGCTTGCTTTTTTACCATTTGTGAGCCTGGCACTACCATTGCACGAATCTTTGAGGATACGTTTTTTCCTTTTATCACCTTTGAGGCTTCGATTAGATCTTCGATTCGTGAATTTGTGCAAGAGCCAATAAAGACGCGGTCAATTTCAATCTCAGTCATTTTGGTGCCAGCTTTGAGGTTCATGTATTGTAATGCCTTTTCGGCTGCTTTCTTTTGATCCTCGTTTCCTTTTGCATACTCTTCAGGAAACGGTACAGATTCAGTAACATCACATACCATAGCAGGATTTGTTCCCCAGCTTACTTGCGGCGCAATGTTACTTACATCAATTGTAAAGCTCTTTGCAAAAGAAGCGTTTGAGTCAGTGTAAAGTGTTTCTTGCCACTGGCTTACCAAGTCATCATAGTTTTTTGGAGTAAATTTTCGTCCTCTAAGATAATCAAATGTTTTTTCATCAGGTGCGACAAGTCCTGCCCTAGCTCCTGCCTCAATTGACATGTTACAGATTGTCATTCTTTGTTCCATAGTTAAGTCAGAAATAGCTTCGCCACGATATTCTATTACAGTACCAGTACCACCATTGGTACCTATGCGCCTGATTATTGAAAGTATGATGTCTTTTGCAGTAATAGCGTGTGGATTTTTTCTTTTTCCAACTACCTTAATTTCAAATGGTTTTGGTTTTTCCATCCGTATTGTTTGTGTGGCCAAAACATGTTCCACCTCGCTTGTTCCTATTCCAAAGGCAAGTGCACCAAATGCGCCATGTGTTGATGTATGGCTATCTCCGCATACTATGGTTGTGCCTGGAAGTGTTATTCCAAGTTGAGGCCCAATAACATGGACTATTCCTTGATATGGGCTCTTGATGTCAAATAGCTGTATTCCAAAGTCTTTGCAATTTTTTTCCAGAGTTTTTATTTGAATCTCAGATATTTGATCCACTATTGGCAAGGAGCGGTCGCTTGTTGGAACGTTATGATCCATTGTAGCAATTGTAAGGTCAGGTCGTCTTACTCTCCTCTTGTTTAGTCGAAGTTCTTCAAATGCTTGGGGCGAGGTAACTTCGTGAACTAGATGACGATCAATGTATATTATTGATGAATTGTCATCACTTTCCACTACAACGTGTGAATCCCAGATCTTTTCAAACAGTGTTTGTGGCATTTTAGATTACAATTTGTATTTGAACAATCCGCCAGCTACAATAATTTTTCCAATTAATTCAGAAAACGGTTTCATCTTGTATTCCTTGTTTTTTGTCAAATTCTTTATTGTATTTTTTTCAATGTTTATTTCAAGTTGATCTCCATTTGAGATGCTTTTGTAG
>CAYOBG010000181.1:2144-2662 GCA_964402265.1 uncultured Candidatus Nitrosotenuis sp.
CACCAATTTCAATTGGTAAGAGAAATGCACCATCAACTGCATTTCTATAAAAAATTCTTGCAAATGAAAGTGCCAAAACTGCCTTAATTCCAGAGCAGGATAATGCAATTGGCGCGTGTTCCCTTGATGAACCGCAACCAAAGTTTCTTCCCGCTACGATATAGTCGCCGTCCTTTACTTTAGAATGAAAATCTGGATCAAGGCCTTCCATTGCGTGTTTTGCAAGCTCATCATAATCATGAAGCTTGAGGTAGGTGCCTGGAAGGATTACATCGGTATCAATGTTGTCTTTGTCATATTTTATTGCGTTGCCTTTCAATTCAAATCCCTTGGATCCGTGATTTTTCCAGTTACTGCAGATGCAGCTGCGACTAGCGGAGATGCAAGATATGTTTTTGATTCAACATGTCCCATTCTTCCAGGAAAGTTTCTGTTGGTGGTACTGACACATACTTCATCTTTTGCCAATACACCCATATGAGCACCGCAACATGCTCCACATGTTGGTGGTCCTATAG
>CAYOBG010000182.1:0-2635 GCA_964402265.1 uncultured Candidatus Nitrosotenuis sp.
GGGAATAACAGATCCTGAGGCAAAAAGAAAAATCGTGGGTGAAGAATTTGTTAGAATTTTTACCGAGTTTGCGGAAAAAAACGGACCTTTCAGGTGGTTAGCGCAGGGAACTCTATATCCAGACGTAATAGAAAGTGGGGTGTCAAAGGGCCCAGCCGCAATTATCAAAACACACCACAATGTTGGCGGACTCCCAGACTGGCTCAAACTAGATGTGCTTGAACCATTAAGGGATCTATACAAGGATGAGGTTAGAAAAGTTGCTGCGATTTTAGGGATTCCAAAAAAACTTCTCATGCGCCATCCATTTCCAGGCCCTGGCCTTGCAGTAAGAATAATTGGCGAGGTTACAGAAAAAAAATTACAGATAGCAAAGACCGCAAGTAAAATTGTTGAAGAGGAGCTAGAACTAGCAGGATGGTATGAAAAAGTTTGGCAGGCATTTGCAGCAGTTGGAGATGACAAAGCAGTTGGAGTGGTAGGAGATGAAAGAAAATATGGAAATATCGTCATGATCAGAGTAGTAGAGTCAGTTGATGCCATGACTGCAGATTGGACAAGACTACCTCATGAAATTCTGACAAAGATCAGCAATCGAATTACAAATGAGATCGATGAAGTGACTTGGGTATCATATGTGGTATCAAGCAAGCCCCCAGCCACAATAGAGCCACAATAAAAAATAGAATGCCCCTCCTTTAGACATGAAAACAGACGCTGATCAGAAGCTGTATGACTTGGTTTTGTTGGAAATTTTCAAACGCTAAATCTTTAATTTTTCATTCTTTTATCAGAGTAGTTTTGTATGGCTTACTATTTTTATCATAGGTGATCCATTCTCCAGTTTTTTCTCCATTTTTAAAATGCCCAGAACGCATCTTTGTTCCATCTTTTCTGAACCATTCCCAATATCCCTCAAGAACCCCGTTGACCTTATTGCCTTTTGCCAAGATTGAACCGTCTTTGTGATATTCAACATGTTTGGTTTTTCCCATGATTGGTTCTATTTGTGATTTAGTATAACAATTTTTGTTATTGGTTTTACGAGAAAAGCTCTTTGAAGCTTTCTTCACTCACTAAAGCCTCGTTCATAGTTTACGAGAAAAGCTAATCCGAGATGATTCTTCGTGAATAGACCCTTTTGTCTTCGTGCACGAAAAGATCACAAAAGCTCTCAAAGCTCGTGCGTAATTAGCTTCAAAAGCTTCTCGTAAGCTGTTTTCGTTCACGAGAAGCTCGGGAGTGTTCAGACTTGTTCACATTAACAGTTCTGAACAAATGCGTACGCATAAACATCAGAGTTTGGTTATCAGATCATTATCAGACAAGAACAGCTAAAATCCTGACAATCTTGTCCAGTTTCTGTCAGATAATATCTTGACAGCCTTGTCAGATAACAAAAAGACAGGAATAATTCTGGTTGATAACCATAAAATCTGAAAAGACTGTCGTAGTGTTTCCCACATTCACAGATTCAGCGTACAAGGAACCAGGATTCTATACATATTACAGAGAAGAATGCAACACAAAATGTCTCAGTATTAAGATACAAAATAATTTCTTGCCTCAAGCAAATCCAAATGCAGTTCAAGTCTTGAAATTGCTTGGATATTCATTCATAACAGATGTAGATGTAGACAAGAATCCATCTATTCTTAACAAATACAGTAAAGTCATCACACTTCACAACGAATACGTGACAAAAAAAAGAGTTTGAGGCAATTATATCTCATCCTAATGTGATCTATCTTTATCCCAATGCTTTGTATGCTGAAGTAAAAGTAGATCATACCAAGAATATAATTACACTAGTTCGCGGTCACAATTATCCAAAACAAGAAATTAGAAATGGATTTGACTGGAAATTTGACAATAGCCAGTTTGAGTATGATCGTGATTGTAAAAAGATGCAATTTTACAAAGTAGATAATGGATGGATGCTTAATTGCTATCCAGAGAACATGGTACACAAAAACATGAAACTATTAGAAGCAATAAAGAAACTTTAGTTGCACTGGCGATTTTTTCTTCAGGGCCAAGTTTGATTGTTTAAAATGAAAAAACAGAGGCATATAGAACTAACAGTGAAACCAGATACAGAATTGCCTTGAATCAGATCATAGTAGGTTTTGAAAGTGAATAGACTATTTGTACTGTTTGCAGTATTTGCGAGTGTGATTTTGTTAACTCAGGTTGTTCCTGTATACGCTGGAGATAGCGAGGCAAGAAAAAAGGCAAAGGAACGGGAAGAACAAATAGTAAAAGAAGTCAAAGATAGAAAGAAAAAAGACTTGGATGCTCAGAAAAAAGCACTTAATCCAACAACAGTTACAACTACAACAAAAGAATCAAAAGGAAAGTCTGCTGCTGATTCCACCAATACTACACGATTAAAAGTACTCAATGATGCAAAAACAGTATATGATAAAGCTAAGACAGCCCTGGAAACTGCAAAAAAGGCATACAATGCAGACAGTAAAAATTCGACAAAACAGACTGCATACAATGATGCCAAAAAAGCATTTGAGAAGGCCAAAATAGACAGAGAGATTGCAAAGCTTGGATAAAAATAATAATCAATTTATGACTTGAAATCTAGTTTTTTGTGTGACAGCGTCAAGAAAAATTACAGAAA
>CAYOBG010000183.1:0-2629 GCA_964402265.1 uncultured Candidatus Nitrosotenuis sp.
ACTGGAGCCACACCCAAAGTTCTCGCCCGTAACCAGTATGTGGGAGTTGGCATATTTTGGATCATTTATGACAAATTCTTTTCTTGGCTTGCCGTCTTGATCAAAGCGCCAGTCATAGAACAAAAATTTACCAAATCCAGTTCTTTGGACTAGTTTTAGGAATTGCTTTGGCACAATTTGATCAGTATCAACGTTTGGCCTATCAAGTGGTGTTCCAATGCTGGAAATTTTCTGTATCTTTTCCATCAAACCCACTCTCGAACATCTACAAAATGGCCTGCAATTGCAGCAGCGGCTGCCATCACAGGACTGACCAGATGAGTTCGCCCACCAGTTCCCTGTCTTCCCTCAAAGTTTCTATTTGACGTACTAGCACATCTTTCCCCGCGTGCCAAAATGTCAGGATTCATACCAAGGCACATGCTGCACCCAGATTCTCTCCACTCAAAGTTTGCATCTTTGAATATTTTGTCAAGGCCCATTTCCTCTGCTTTGGTTTTTACCTGCTGAGACCCAGGCACCACCATAACTCTAACATTTGGTGATGCCTTTCTGCCTTTTAGTATGCTGGCTGCCTCGATTAGGTCCTGTAGTCTAGCATTTGTGCAAGAGCCAATGAAAACCCGGTCTATTTTGATATCAGTGAGTTGGGTACCCGCCACTAGTCCCATGTATTCAAGTGCCTTTTTTGCTGCATTTTCCTGACTAGCATTTCCTTTAGCAAATTCCGCAGGATCAGGTATTGCATCAGTGACATCTGCAGTCATTGCAGGGTTTGTCCCCCAGCTTACCTGTGGTATGATTTGTGAGGCATTAATTGTAAAGGATTTATCAAATTTTGCACCGTCGTCTGTTTTGAGAGTATTCTTCCAGGTATCAACTAGATCATCATAGTTTTTTGGAGTGTACTTGCGCCCCCGTAAATAATCAAATGTTTTGGAATCTGGCGCTACAAGGCCTGCCCTTGCCCCACCCTCTATAGACATATTACATATGGTCATGCGTTCATCCATGGATAAATCAGATATTGCCTGGCCGCGATACTCTAGAACTGTTCCGTTTCCTCCATCGACTCCGATTTTTTTAATTATAGATAGTATGATGTCCTTGGCAGTAATGGAGTGAGTGTTTTTTCTTTTTCCCTCCACTCGTATTTCAAATGTCTTTGGCTTGTCCAAAACAAGACATTGTGTTGCCAGTACATGTTCTACATCAGATGTTCCAATTCCTAACGCAAATGAACCAAATGCCCCATGTGTTGATGTGTGAGAGTCCCCGCAAACTATGGTGGTTCCGGGGAGTGTGATTCCAAGCTCAGGGCCAATGACGTGAACAATTCCCTGGTATGGGCTGTCTAGGCCAAACAACTCAATTCCAAATTCCCGGCAGTTTTGCTCCAGTGTTTTGATCTGAGTTGCAGAGATTTGGTCAATTATTGGTAGAGACCGATTTGTGGTAGGGACATTATGGTCCATTGTGGCAAAGGTTAGGTCTGGACGCCGGACCTTTCTTTTGTTGATTCGAAGGCCGTCAAATGCCTGAGGCGATGTGACCTCGTGTACCATATGCCTGTCAATATAGATTAGAGTCCTGCCGTTGACCTCATCTACTTTGTGCGCATTCCAAATTTTCTCAAATATTGTCTTTGCCATGGTATGATTCAGATTAATCAGTTCAGTAATAAAATTGTAAATTAATCCAGCTTGTACTTGAAGAGGCCGCCAGCAGCTATGATTTTTGAGACTATCTCAGAGAAGGGCTTCATGGAATAGGTTTGGTTTTTGGTTAGGTTCTTGATTTCGTTTTTTGCAGTATCCACCTCTATTTGGTCTCCATCTGAGATTTTTCCGTATGTTTGCTCATCTACTTCAATTGGGAGTAAAAATCCACCATCCACTGCATTTCTATAAAAAATTCTAGCAAAAGATACTGCGATTACGCCTTTGATGCCACACTGGCTCAACGCGATTGGCGCGTGTTCCCTTGATGAGCCGCACCCAAAGTTTCTTCCGGCGACTAAAAAGTCGCCCTTTTGAACCTTGGAGTGGAAATTAGGATCAATTCCCTCCATTGCGTGTTTTGCTATTTCGTCATAGTCATGTAGCTTTAGGTATTGGCCAGGTATGATAACGTCAGTGTCGATGTTGTCCTTTTCGTATTTGATTACCTTGCCTGTCATCACAAATCACGTGGGTCCGTAATTTTACCAGTCACTGCAGATGCTGCTGCTACCAGTGGTGATGCCAGATATGTCTTTGATTCAACATGTCCCATTCTTCCCGGGAAATTTCTGTTTGTAGTACTGATGCAAACTTCGTCTTTTGCTAGTACTCCCATGTGTGCACCACAACATGCACCGCATGTTGGTGGCCCTACCGTTACTCCAGCATCCAGAAATATTTTGATCAAACCATTTTCCATTGCTCTTTTGTAGATTGATATGGCAGCAGGCAAAACTTCTGTTCTGATTTTAACAGTACGTCCTTTGAGAATTGTTGCAGCTGCTTCCAGATCTTCATATTTTGCTCCAGTACAAGAGCCAATGTAGGATTTATCAAGCTCAATTCCTGAAACATCTCGAACTGTTGCGATGTTTTCAGGAGAATATGGCTTTGCGATTGTCGGTTCC
>CAYOBG010000184.1:0-2627 GCA_964402265.1 uncultured Candidatus Nitrosotenuis sp.
ATCCCGTCTCTTAGGGGTTCGTGGGTTCAAATCCCACCTCCTGCACCTTTTTTTTATTTAGGATGTCGGATTCCCTTGGAATTCAAAACTTCGTAAACGTCAGGCAGTGAGAACACGTATCCAATATGGACACAGTCTTTTTCCTCGCAAAGCTGGCAGAAGAGCTCACCCTTTTGGATTGCAACTTCGGCGATTCTGTTTTTGATATTGTCTTTTAGTATGACTCGGTCCTCATCAACTGCAACTTTTTCAATCTTTGGAGCATATCTTGCAAAGGTCTTGTCCTTTTGCATTGTTTGTTCCAGCATGTATGTGACATAACCTGAAAAGCTGTTGATGCCTTTCATGACTAGTTCTGGCTTGTTCTTTTCAAAAACGTCAAAGAACCTATCGTATACTTCTTCCGAAACTGTGATTGATTTGAAACCTGCTTTTGGCATTTTACTTACCTGTTACGGTACTTTAAGGTACTATACTATTTAATGTTTTTTGTTGATGGGTTCTGTTATCTTGATGATTGATTTTTCAACCTCTTACCCTTCGGTTGATGAAAATTGTTAAAACCTGGAGACGACTTCTATTAATATTGACTATAGGTTCAACAGAATTAACTGCATTCATAACTGCCGTAAGTGATGGAGTAGCGAAAAGCCAAAAACAGGGGGTTTTAGAATTAGTTACCCCAATCGAGTTTGAAATTTCTGTTACCATTAAAAACCAGGGGAAAGGCGGTCTGAATATAATAATAGTTGAAGCTGGGGGAAAATACGAGAAAGAATCAATCTCCAAAATCAAGTTTTCTATGGGTGACCCTAAGTCTGTAGAACAAATGGATAAGATAGTAAGAATATTACAAACTTATTCAAAAACACAAATTGAAGAATTAGAATCCTCTCTGAAATTACGAAGTAAATCTCAATGAGTTTATTTTCTTTTTAATTCCTTTTTCAACATATTTTCGACAAAATCTGACAAATCCTTGTTAGTGCAGGATTAACTAATGATAGCATAAATAATTAGGCTTCATAATAAAAGCAGTTTTGGTTCGAGGCTATGTTCAGGAAGATGTACAAGAAAAACTAATTGAGATTTTATCTGAATCAAAGACAGGACTCTCTGGAGTGGAAATTGCGGAAAAGCTTGGCATCAATCGAGCTACTATGTCAAAATACCTCAATGTCTTTGCAGCCGAAGGAATAATCAAGCAAAAAAACATCGGTAATGCGAACCTATGGTTTGTAGAGTCTGGAACCGAACGACTCCAGTTTCCATCAGACTATTTCCATGTCAAAGAAAAGTTCCTGGAATACTTGACAGCTAACCAGCAACACCAGGCATACAGCCTGATTAGAAACTCGCTGCATTCGGGGGCTGAAATTGCAAAAATAATCAGCGAGATAATCTTGCCGGCAATTACATCAGTTGAGGACCTTTACGTCAAGGCAAAAATCGGCAAATCCGAGGCAAAGATGCTTCGCGGAATCATATCAAATGCTATCCAAATTCTTGTAAATCCAAACGAGCCTGATCACAAAAGAAATGCCGTAATCATATCTGCAGAATCGCAAAGTGTGCTTTATGCACAGGCAGCTTCCTGTTCCCTTTCCGCAAAAGGCTGGCAGGTATGGCCGTTAGGTGACATGTCTGATGCAATCGATGTATTGTATGATCTGGACTTGCAGAAGTTCATTGCAAAAATCTGGAAGCAAAAACAGGGCATAATGGTGATTGCGATATTTTCTGCAACTGAAGAAGGCACCAAGTTCTTTTCCGAGTCTGCAAGTATGATCAAGCCAAAGTTTGGCAAAAACCTTCACATCACAGTCTGCTCCAAGGCACAAAAACCAAACATCAAGGCAGAGTTTGCAAGTGAGGATTTTGACGCAGTCTTACAGTGGATTGATTCTATTTCAGGTTTGTAAAATATGATGGGCCGAGAGAGATTCGAACTCTCGACCTTTCGATGTCTGAAAGGTTGTTTTATCAGTCGAACGCTCCAGCCAAGCTGAGCTACCGGCCCTAAAAAAATCCAATAAAATCGGCCTTAAAAGTGTGTGGTCAGTTCTTCCACTTTATTGAACAACCAATGGAAGGATCAAAATCTTTTGCTATTGGTTGGCCTGCAAGCAATTTCTCAACATTTGCAATCATTGTTTTTTCAGTTGCAGTGTCCTCTGGTTTCATTGCGTTATCAATTCTACCATGAAAGACTAGCTTTCGCTCCTTGTTAAACAAGAATGGATCTGGTGTGCACACTGCGCCATATTTTTTTGCGACCTGTTGTGTCTCATCTACTAGATATGAAAATGCAATTCCTCTTTCCTGCGCAAATTTTATCATGCTATCATAGCTGTCATCAGGATATGCCACAGAGTCATTGCTGTTAATTCCAATTACTGCAAGCTTGCCCTTGAACTTGTTTTGAATTTCATTTATTGCATCAACTTTTGCCTTGACATACGGACAGTGATTGCACATAAAGATGACAAGAACTCCGTCATAATTCTGGTATGTTGCAAGTGAGTGCTTTTTGCCGTCAACACCTAAGAGCTCAAAGTCCGGTGCCGAGTCACCTTTTTTGAGGACGACTTGAGATTCCATTACAACCATGTTTTGCGCAATTTGTT
>CAYOBG010000185.1:0-2570 GCA_964402265.1 uncultured Candidatus Nitrosotenuis sp.
ATTGACTATTGTACAGGCTATGGTGCAATGCTTTTGGGCCACAAAAGGCCTGAGGTCATCTCTGCGGTGCAAAAACAGCTAAAAATTGGGACATTATACGGCGCACCAACTGCACTTGAAGTAGAGCTTGCAAACTTGATTTGCAAAACTTATCCGTCAATGGATAAGGTCAGGCTGGTTAACACTGGGGCTGAAGCTACCATGACTGCAATTAGGCTCGCTCGGGGAATAACAAAGCGAAAAAAAATAATAAAATTTGAGGGGTGCTACCACGGAGCTCACGAATCAATGCTGGTAAAGGCAGGATCTGGCTCTGCTGGAATATCTATATCTGATGGTGTGCCAGAGGATTTCTCAAAGAACACGTTAGTGGTGCAGTATAATAATTCAGATGAGCTGGCCCAAGTCATTGCAAAAAACAAGGACATTGCAGGTGTGATAGTAGAGCCTGTCCTTGGAAACATGGGATTGATTCTTCCGCAGAAAAATTTCCTACGAGATATTAGAAAAATAACAAAACAGCATGACATTCCATTAATCTTTGATGAGATCATAACCGGTTTTAGGATGGGCCTGGGCGGGGCGCAAGAATATTTTGGAATAAAGCCAGATCTTACCACACTTGGCAAGTCCCTATCAAACGGATTTGTAATATCTGCAGTCGGCGGAAGAGCAGACATCATGGACCAGTTAGCCCCTGGAGGCAAGGTCTATGAGGCAAGCACGTTTGCAGGAAACCCCGTATCAGTAGCTGCAGCAATTGCATCAATCAAAACCATGGCAAAGCTCAAAAACAAAATCTATCCAAAAATAGCAAAACAATGTTCTACTCTGGCAAAATCCATAGATGACACAGCACGCACACTCAAAATCCCGCACCAGGTCAACTCGATTGCATCAATGTTTCAGATCTTTTTCACAGATTCTCCAGTGATTGATTATTCCAGCTCCAAAAAGGCAGACGGAAAAAAATTCCACAAACTGTTTCATTATTTGCTAAAAAAGGGAGTCTTTGTTGCACCATCCCAGTTTGAGACTGGATTTTTCTCATATGCGCACACAGAATCAGACCTTATCAAGACAATTAACGCGTATGACTATGCGCTAAAACAGGTGAGAAATTGAAGTATCTGCTGGGGACAAGGGGTAGCCAGCTCTCGCTAGCGCAAACCAAATGGGTGGTATCGGAGCTGGAAAAGAAAAACCCCGACTCTGAATATGAAATCCGAACTATAACCACAAAGGGTGATACTGATGCTAGGCCATTATTTACAATAAACCAAAAGGGAATCTTTGAAAAAGAAATAGACAAGGCAGTTGCAGAAAAACAGGTAGACTTTGCTGTGCACAGCCTCAAGGATGTTCCATCAATTTTACCTGATGATCTGGTGCTTGGGTGTGTTCCACTGCGAGAACCATTCAATGATATTTTCATTTCAAAAAACAATCACACCCTAGATACCATACCCAACGGTTCCATAATTGGAACAAGCAGTTTGAGGCGCGCAGTTCAGGTGTCAAGAAAAAGGCCAGACCTTACAGTAAAGACAATCCGGGGAAACGTTGAGACTCGAATAAAAAAAGTCGAAGATGGAACGTTTGATGGTGTGGTACTGGCCCAGGCCGGAATAAACCGACTAGGTGTGACCATATCTCACACGCAACTATCAACAATTGACTTTCCACCGTCACCTGGCCAAGGCGCACTGGGAATTGTCTGCAGAAAAAATGATTCTAAAACGTTACAGATGCTAAAAAAAATCGAAGACCCTAACACCAGAATAGCAGTGGAATCAGAGCGCGCACTGTCTGAATTTGTGGATTCTGGGTGCCGATTCCCAGTTGGCGCATTTGCTCTGGTCAATGGGGAGTCACTTGACCTGACTGTTGTGGCCTATTCCATAGATGGCAAGCAAGCACTAATTGTGAAAAAATCCGGCAAGAAATCCGACTCGTACCAAATAGGAAAGGAGGCTGCAGATGAACTCCGACAAAAAGGTGTAAATGATCTTGCAAAAGACTGGAGAGCAAAGTTGGAGGAATGGAACAAAACATGAGCGGTATGGTTTATCTAGTTGGCGCAGGTCCTGGAGACCCAAAATTAATCACATTACGAGCAGTGGAACTCATCAAAAAGGCAGACGTTGTACTGTATGATAGACTGGTTAGCAAGAAAATCATCTCAATGATTCCAAAAAAATCACAGAGAATCTATGTTGGCAGGGAAGTAGGTGATGACTACAAGCACCAAGACGACACAAACCTGCAGATGGTAAAACTTGCAAAGGCAAACAAAAACATAGTACGACTAAAGGGCGGAGACCCGTTCATCTTTGGAAGAGGTGGGGAAGAGGCAGAATATCTAAAAAAGAACAAGATACGATTTGAGATAGTACCGGGAATCACCTCAGGTATTGGCTCTGCAATTTATTCAGGCATTCCACTGACTCATAGAAAATATTCGTCATCTGTTGTCTTTGTGACAGGCCATGAGGACCCTGGCAAGACAAAATCGCCAGTCCAGTGGAAAAAACTTGCAAAATCCGTAGAGACCATAGTAATAATGATGG
>CAYOBG010000186.1:0-2552 GCA_964402265.1 uncultured Candidatus Nitrosotenuis sp.
CTGGCCATCGAGAGCAGATGATAAGATACTTGGTTGAAAACTATCCGAGTTGTGTCATGTGCTCTCATCCAGAACCATATATCGACATACCAAATTTTGAACGACACGTCCACTGGGAACACAATAGAAAAACATTGATTGATTGGGTTTTCCAAAATATTATCAAATAATAAATTATTCAGAATGCTAGCTATAATCAACGCGATATTTGAGCCTGATCCAAATAATCAAACTCGAGAGAAGAAAATTCGGGCTTAATGATTTTTCATAGCGATACAATAATTTTCGGTATAGATTTAAAATTAATTAATAATTATTGGTATACCGATTGCAGCAAAACGATCACACCCATCTATTCCTCCAGCTGGATGAATTGTCCACAAATAGTATTCTCCTGGAGGACCACGGAAAAATACAGAGCCCTCCCATCCTGCTTGGCCATCAAGCTCCTCGATGCCATTGTTGTGGGTAAACGAGCCATTTTTCTTGTCCTTGTTTTGTATTGCATCATCACCACTTGCAGGAAACGGAATTGGGAGTTCACCATGTGATAATGAAACGAGATCAATTCTTTTGTTATCATCATTTGAGCCTGACTTGAACCACGGTGTCCACACATCAAAGTTAGTAAACCAAGTTCTATCAAAATAGAACAAATCGGTTGTAGAAAATCCAAGCTTTAGTTTTGCAGTATCATACGTATTACCATCTACGCATTCATCTATGACCTTGTAATCAACTTTGTAAACTTGGTTGGAATTTCCGGTGTAGTGAGCCCTGACGTAATAATCTATCAGACTATCATTGTTAAAGTCGAAATCATCTGTATTCTTATCTGACACATAAATTGGCGCATGCCCCTTTCCTAGAACCGTAATGTCTGCGAGCGATAATTTTGCAGAACCAATAATCATGATTGTACTGATCAAAATTAATGCCAAGATTAGCCTGCTTTTCAACGGTGTACTGATGTATCAGGATGTATAAAAAATTATTATCAGGTTAGGTATGCATCCAGATTTTGAATCAGCTAGTAATTGACGGCATGCGCTTGTCCTTGTATGTTACCACATGTGAGACACCATTTTTTGGAAACACTCCGTAGATCAGCTTAGCCTTTTGCACAACGGAATCTTTCAGTGAGACCATGATGAACTGGCTTCCTGCCGAGCGCTGCTCTACAATTTTTGCAAGTTTTTCAGAGTTTGGCGCATCAAGGTGTGCATCGATCTCATCAAACAGGTAAAACACTGACGGCTTTAGCTTTTGCAGTGCCAACACAAAGACAATTGCTGCAAGTGTCTTTTCTCCACCAGAAATTGAGGTTGACTCTCTTTTTGGCTTGTTTGGGAATTGTATCAAATACGATATTCCGGAATTGAAAATGTCGTCTTCGTTTTGCAGTTCTAGCCAGGCCTCACCGCCAGTCATGGTATGGAATGCATCACGGATTTCCTTGTCCACTTTATCAAATGCTTCAAGGAATGTTTGGCGCTTGTCCTTGTCAATTTCCTCAATAAAGTGAACAATAGCATTTCGCTCTTCTTCTAGCTCATTCTTTCTATCCGACATTGAACGATATCCGCTGGATATCTCAACAAAGGTCTGGGGCGCAGTTGCGTTTAGCATTGATGCCAAAGAATTCATCTCAGATTCAAGGGATGACAACATCGAATCAACCTCAAATGTTTCCGTGATTTCGTGATAGCCGTATTTTTCAAGAATTTTCTGTATCTTGACTTCATTTTCTATTATATCCTTGATATCTCTGGATAGCGAATCAGACTGACGCTCTATTGCGTTTATCTCTCTAGTGAGTAGCCGTTCCTTTTCGTTTAGCTGGGACAATGTACCATCAAATTCTTGCAGTTTTGATATTGATGTGCCAGAAGTTGAAATCAGAATCTGCTCTTTCTCCCTTAGTTTTACCAAGTTTTCATTTGCCTGTTCTTTTTCCTTTGTCAACATGTGTAATCTAGATTCTATTTCTCTTCCCTCATGGTTCAGGGATGATTGCTCCTCCCGTAGATTTTGCATTTTGGTTTTCTCACCCATTTCCTGTGCAGATAAGGTGGCCAGTTGTGACTCTTTTTCCCTCAGATCATTGATTATTGAGGATTGTTTTGCCATCAGTTCAGACCTTCGCTCATTTAGTCTTGCAAGTTCAGACGCAATTCTCTGGTTTTCTCCATCTGCATAATTGTCATGCATTATTGTGATTCGCTCATCAAGGGACACAATCAGAGACTCTTCCTTTGCGCGCTCCATTGTGATTTTTTCCACATATTTTGTAAGATGAGATATTCTAGAATCGAGTTGTGACTTGGTCTTATCAAGACTGGCAATCTTTAGTTTCAGATCGGAATAGCTCATATCAGCGTTTGAGAGGCCCGTCTCCGATATCGAGAGCCTTTCACGATAGTTCTGGATTATTCCGTCTACTTTTTTGATAGTGTTTCTCTTTTTTAGTATGTATTTTTTGAGAAGCAAAATGGACTGGTTGAGGCCCTCAACTGAGGTGCTCATTGAGATTATTTTTGTGACCTTTGATA
>CAYOBG010000187.1:0-2471 GCA_964402265.1 uncultured Candidatus Nitrosotenuis sp.
GTTCTGTCTTGTCAGCTGCTAAAACAGTAAATGCTTCATTTGGGCGTTCCTCAAACTCCAACTCTGCAACTCCCGGACCCATGCCTTTGACATTGCCAGAAAAGGAATCCTTTAAGAGATCTTGACCGGCACCATACAGTCCTTCGGACTTTGCAACCCTAGTCCCCTCCTCAAACGCCGTCCATGCTAAACCGTGGATTTCCGAGTTGTCTGTTCCTTTGGTGTGTGACATAATGATGTGTACATCGTCTCCAGAATACCCGATATAGTGATCAAGCAACAAGTTTCCCGCATTTTTTACCGTTTTTCTTACGGCATCAAGCAATCCATCGCTTGGTCTGGTGTGGCCACCAATTCCTCCAACATCAGCTTTGATTGCAGAAACTGTAACTTTCACAATTTCAGACTTTGATTACTTTGATTTATAGTATGTGAGGATCTGTTTTGCCAAAATTTTTCACAAAACCCATTTGATCAAAAAAATCTAAAAAATGACAAAAAGTCTTGAAAAAATCGTAACGGTAATAAACCCCTCTAAGGAGGACAACCCTATGGCAACAAAACCACACTTGAACTTGATCGTAACAGGTCACATTGATAACGGCAAATCAACCACAATGGGACACTTCCTAATGGACATGGGTCTTGTAGACGAAAGAACCATCGCTTCACACGCAGCTGAATCTGAAAAGACCGGAAAAGGAGACACTTTCAAGTATGCGTGGGTTATGGATAACATTAAAGACGAAAGAGAAAGAGGTATCACAATCGATCTCGCATTTCAGAAATTTGAAACACCAAAGTATTTCTTCACTTTGATTGATGCTCCTGGTCACAGAGACTTCATCAAAAACATGATTACTGGAGCATCAGAAGCAGATGCAGCAATTCTAGTTCTTTCCGCAAAAGAAGGTGAAACTGATACTGCAATTGCACCAGGTGGACAAGCAAGAGAACACGCATTCTTGCTCAAAACATTAGGCGTAAGCCAATTAATCGTAGCAATTAACAAGATGGATGATAGCAAATACTCTGAAGCAGCATTCAAAGTTGCAAAAGAGAAAGCAGAAAAACTGATCAAATCTGTAGGTTACAAATTAGAAAATGTCCCAATCATTCCAGTGTCTGGATGGAAAGGCGACAACTTGGTCAAGAAATCTGATAACATGCCATGGTGGACAGGAAAAACACTATTGCTTTCATTCGATGACTTTACAAACCCTGAGAAACCAGTTGGAAAACCACTACGACTTCCAGTTCAAGATGTCTATACCATCACAGGTGTAGGTACCGTTCCAGTAGGAAGAGTTGAAACTGGAACATTCAAACCAAACGACAAAATCATAGTAATGCCATCTGGCGCAACAGGTGAAGTCAAATCAATTGAAACTCACCACACACAATTAGAAAAAGCAGAAGCAGGTGACAACATCGGTTTCAACCTCAGAGGTATCGAAAAGAAAGATATCAAAAGAGGCGACGTCATAGGACATGCATCTGATCCACCAAAAGCAGCCAAAGAGTTCAGAGCACAAATCATTGCAATTCATCACCCAACAGCTCTAGCACCTGGTTACACGCCAGTAATGCATGCACACACTGCACAAGTGGCAGCAACAATTACTGAATTTGAAGCAAAAATAAATCCAGCAACCGGTGCAGTAGATGAACAAAATCCAAAATTCCTTAAAGTTGGAGATTCCGCAATTGTAAAAATCAGACCAGTTCGTCCAACATGTGTTGAGACATTCAAAGACTTCCCAGAACTGGGACGCTTTGCACTCAGAGACATGGGCGCAACAATTGCAGCAGGTATTATCAAAGATATTACTGAAGAATACAAACCATAACTCTGGTTTTTGTCTTGACCCAATCCGCCCGAATCAAACTAACAAGCACAAACCTTCCTAAACTTGATGGTGTTTGCACTGAAATTATGGGCATTGGAGAGAAAACAGGTGTTCGAGTAAAAGGACCGACACCACTTCCTGTAAAACGACTAAACGTGGTTACAAGAAAATCACCATGTGGAAACGGAACTGAAACATATGAAAAATGGGAAATGAGAATGCATCGAAGAATTATTGATCTTAGCGCAGACGATAAAGCAATTAGACAATTAATGAGACTCAAAATCCCAGACGATGTTTACATAGAACTATCTCTGAAATAATATCCTTAAATTACGCCATATGGGTTACAAATCAAATGTCTGAAGAGTCTGCACCAATTGATTCAACGCAAATTGATTCTACACCGGCCACTGAAAAATTTGATGTGATATACAAGTGCCTAAGATGTGGAACAAATGTGACAAATACTGAGCTGACTAGACTTCCTGAAATAAAATGCATTTGTGGGTTCAGAGTTTTTACAAAGGTAAGGCCACCGATCGTTAAAACACTAAACGCAATCTAACTGGATTTTTTATAACTGTGGTATTTTTGTAGGTGGGTTCTCATATCCTGCAT
>CAYOBG010000188.1:0-2445 GCA_964402265.1 uncultured Candidatus Nitrosotenuis sp.
CAGACCACGGAAAGATAAACGGAGTTGAAGTAATAGATGTCACAAAACATGGAAATGTTGTCTTACATGAAATAAAGGGCGAGGCGCCAAAAGAAGGAAGCACCATACCCTGTGAGATTGAAACATCAAGACGTGAAAACATAACAAAGCATCACACCAGTACACATGTAGTAAACTCGTCAGCAAGAAACGTTTTGGGTTCTTGGGTTTGGCAACACTCGGCATTCAAGGAAAAAGACTATGGCAGATTGGATATCACACACCATTCCAGCTTGTCAGAAGATGAGGTCAGAAAAATTGAAAGCTTTGCAAATTCCATAATTCAGAAAAATCTGCCAGTCACCATACAGGAATATGAACGAGGGCAAGCAGAGCAGACATTTGGATTTAGGATTTACCAAGGCGGAGTCGTGCCTGTAAAGTCGGTTAGAATCGTCAAAATCGAGGATTTCGATGTAGAGGCATGTGGTGGGACACATGTTAAAAGAACTGGAGAGCTTGGCCTCATCAAGATTACTAAATCTGAGAGAATTCAGGACGGTGTGATACGACTGGAATTTGTTTCAGGAAAAGCAGCTATTGATTTTGTGCAAAACCAAGAAGGCGATGTCATGTCAATAATAAAATCACTTGGTTCGAATAGAGAAAAACTCGTAAAATCATTTGAGCATGCAATGACTGATTCTGAAACAACAAAGAAGAAACTAAAACAGTTAATCAAAAGAACTAGCGGTACTGTTGCAAGACAGGCAGTAGACTCTGCAAAGAGCTTTGGTCCTGTGAAATTTTACTACACCACAGACGAGGAACTAGATGAAGAATTTCACATTGCAGTAGGTGATGAGGCAATAAAACTAGAGCCATCGCTACTTTATTGCGCCTTGATTGTAAAAGAATCAGGCATTAGAATAATCGTGTTTGCGGGAGAGCGTGCAAGCTTCAAGGCAGGTGATCTAGTCAGAGAGATATCATCAAAGCTTGGTGGCTCTGGTGGAGGCGATGCAAGATTTGGCCAGGGCGGAGGCAAAGACACCACCAAGATCTCTGATGCATTGGACCATGCAGAACTATTAATCAAAAAGACAGTGAACGTATGATCCCCTGGAATGACATTGAACAAAAATGGCGCACCCAATGGGCAGTCCAGAAGGAATTTGAGATAGAGCCAGATGCCAGAGAGAAAAAATTCATCACAGTTGCATATCCGTATCCGAATTCCCCACAACATATCGGACACGGTAGAACATACACACTAGCTGATGTTCACGCACGATTTTTGCGAATGCAGGGGTACAACACGCTTTTTCCCATGGGATTTCACTACACCGGCACGCCCATTTTGGGAATGGCAAAGCGCGTCCAGGAAGGAGATGCAGAACTAATTGAGAATTTTGAAAAACTATACCATGTTCCGCCAGATACCATAAAACAATTTGTCGAGCCAGTAAAGATAGCCGATTACTTCCACGAAGAGATCAAGCTTGGAATGATAGAAATGGGATATTCTATTGATTGGCGGCGCGAATTCACCACAATAGATCCTGTGTATAAAAAATTCATCGAGTGGCAATTCAGAAAGATGCGTGCAATGAATTTTGTCGTACAGGGCTCACACCCAGTAGGATGGTGCCCAAAGGACCAAAACCCCGTGTCGCAACACGATACACTAGGTGATGTAGAACCGGACTTTACTGAATACATTTTGATAAAATTCCATCTAGATGACATGATAATTCCTACTGCCACGTTACGCCCTGAGACAATATTTGGCGTGACAAACCTCTGGATAAATCCGCAAATAAAATACAAAAAAGTCCAGGTCAATGACGAGACATGGCTTGTTAGTCCTGAATGTGCAAGAAAGTTGGAATTTTTGAACAAGACTGTAACCCTGATTTCAGAAATTGATGGTTCCGAGTTTGTTGGAAAATCTGTCACAATACTGGATAAAAAAATTCCAATGTATCCCGCTAGCTTTGTAGAATCACAGACAGGAACTGGTATAGTAATGTCAGTACCAGCGCATGCTCCATTTGACTATCAGGCATTGCAAGACTACAAAAAGAAAAATCCCGCAGTGATAGTAGAGCCAATCAGTATAATCAAGACCGAAGAGTTTGGTGAGATTCCTGCCAAGGAAATAGTGGAAAAACTAGGCATCAAGGACCAAGATGATCCCAAACTAGAAGAGGCTACAAGCCAAGTTTATGCCAAGGAATTCTATTCTGGCGTGCTAAAACAGAACACCGGTAAATTTGCAGGCCTCAAGGTTTCTGAGGCAAAAGACACCATTAAGGCCTGGCTTGCGGAATCAAAAAACTCGGATATCTTACTTGAGCTAAACAACGGTCCAGTCAGGTGTAGGTGTGGTGCGGAATGTGTGGTGAAATTGCTCAACAACCAGTGGTTTTTGAACTATCTTGACCAGGCCTGGAAGGACAAGAC
>CAYOBG010000189.1:0-2347 GCA_964402265.1 uncultured Candidatus Nitrosotenuis sp.
TGGATTTTCTTTTCTGCTCTTTTGCCAGACTTTTCATATATTGCAATGGTATTGTTTTGCAGATCATCAAGACTGGCAAGGGACTGTATGGGGTTTTCTGTTGTGATGAATAGTTTTACCTTTGAGACAAACGGGATTGGGCCTTGCGGAATCTTTGGTATTTGCTTTAGGCCAAGTATCGTTATTTTATCAGATATGATCTTTTTTGGAATTTTTGGATTTCTTTTCCTTGGGTTGAGCAGTTTTGCAAAAAATGGCCTCCCCGAACCCAGAACAACACTTGTGGTGTCCTCACCCCCAATCCAGGTTATCTTTGCCTGTGTTGCTCCAAATTTCTCAAAGGCACACTTGCAGATCATCCCCTCTACACTATCAAATTCCGTCATTCCGTGTTGGTGACATGTGACACACCCCCTCCCAAGACAGTTCTCGCATGGCTTTTGTTTTTGTGGAATGTCACGAATTGGTTTGACGTATCTTCCTGAAAGATAGAGTGATTTTGAGTGAACCTCGCAGGATTCTGTCTTAAAATCTACAGTTATGGTAAGGTCCGGCTCGATTTGTAGGGGCTTTCGTTTTGTTTTGCGGGAAAAACGTTTTGCCAATTCTCGGGTAATGCTTGTCTTTATGCCATCAATCCCCTTTAGCTTGAACTGGGATCGTATGTGGTCATCCCTGTCCAGAAAGGATGGCTTTAGCTTGGCACCAACCAGAAATGTCTTAAAGTCATATTCCAGTGAAGCCTCTTGCATTTTTTCAAGATAAGACTGTAGCAAGTCAAAGGTGTTTTTGCAGACATGGCATTTCTTGTTTTTAATTTTGAGTCTTTTGTGGATTTTTCTACCCAACAATTTGTTTGATTCAAGACCTAGCTTTTTTGCAAACAACCTTCCAAGGCAATGATCACACAGGTCATGCTCGGCCAGTATTTTTTTTGATAATACCAGAACAGTTGCAAATTTTTTGTCTTTTGCCACGATGAAATTTTTTTGGTAAAATCAGCTATTAGTGGTTTGCCTAACCCATTCCCATTTTGCGCAAGAATCCCTGCATCTGTCTGCCTTTGGCTGCCTTCATCATGCCCTTTGAATTCTTGTAGTTTTTGAGCAGCTCTTTTACCTCGTGTTCCGGCCAGCCAGAGCCTCTGGCAATTCTTTTGACTCGCGATGCATTGATCAAATCAGGATCTGCCTTTTCCTGCTTTGACATGCTTTGTATGATGTATCGCCATTTTTGGACTCGAGTCTCCATTTGTTCCACTTGGTCTTCTTTTACCATTCCAGACAAGCCCGGCATGTTATCTAGGAATCCCTTGAGTGAGCCAACCTTTGATACTTCTTCTAGCTGGTAATAGAAGTCATCCATGTTCATCTTGCCGCTTGAAATTCTTTTTAGTCGAACATCATCTGCTTCGTTTTCCAGTCTTTTTGCCAGATCAAGCAAAGCCTGGATGTCACCCATTCCAAGCAGTCTTCCAACAAATCTTGTTGGTGAGAATAATTCTAAATCGTCTACTCGCTCGCCAGTTCCAACATACATTACTTTGGCACCAGTGGCAGCAGATGCAGCCAGTGCCCCTCCTCCTTTTGCCGAAGAATCAAGCTTTGTGATTATAATTCCACCAACAGGTACGGTCTTGTGGAAGGATTCTGCCTGGTTGTAGCATTGCTGTCCTATGGTTCCATCAATTACAAGTAATGCAAGGTCTGGCTCGGTTACTTTGCCAATTTCTTTCATCTCATCTAATAGTTCTTTTTCCTCCTTGTGACGTCCTGCAGTATCAATTAGCATAATATCCAGAGTGTGATTTGCAAAATGCTTTAGACCGTTTTTGACAATACCTGGTGCGTCCTTGTTGTTTTCCTCACCATACACTTCTACTCCAGACTTTTCACAGTTTGTCTTTAGCTGAACTAGTGCACCCGGCCTGTATGTGTCTGCACCAATTACTCCTACTTTGTAGCCCTGCTTTGTTAGAAACTTGGCAAGCTTACCGGTAACTGTAGTCTTTCCGCTCCCCTGGATTCCAAGCAGCAAGACCTTGTTTAGTTTGCCTGGCTTGAATGCAAAGTCGTTTTCCTTTCCAAGCAGACCTGCTAGCTCATCATATAGAATTTTGATAATGTGATCCTTGCGAGATAATCCCGGTGGCGGGGTTTCAGTAAGTGATCTTTTCTTTAGATTTTCTGCTATTTGGATTGCAAGTGTTGTTTTTACGTCTGCGCTGAGTAATGATTTTAGAACATCGTTTGCAAGCTGCTTGATTAGCTCCTCATCTACGCCTGAAGAGCTCACTATTTTCTTGATTGCTGCACGAAGGCCTGTCTTGAGATTATCTAGCATTGTC
>CAYOBG010000190.1:0-2261 GCA_964402265.1 uncultured Candidatus Nitrosotenuis sp.
TCATTATTATAATTTTGATTGTACATGTTCACAAAAAATAACATCACAATTGTCAAAAAACAAAATCAAAGTTTCCATTTTGATTTTTTAGGTGAGAAACAATGAGTATACAAGAAGAGCTCATAACGGCACTGTCATATTTCAGCTTGGAAAAAACTGATGCGATGGTCTATCTTGGATTGCTTCAGATGGGCTCAGTAACAGTTGGCACAATGTCTGCAAAACTCGACATTGACAGAGGCAAGGCATATCGCTCACTTAATAAATTACGAAATCTTGGATTGATCACTACAACGTTTTCAAATCCAACAATTTGTAAAGCAATTGAACCAAAAGAAGGCCTCACCACAATAATGCAAAGAAGAGAGGATGAAATAATTACAATGCAAAAGCTCTCACGCAAAATTGTAGAGCAGTTACAACAAATCACAAGACCAGAAACGGTAACAGAAATTTCTTCATTCTCAATCATACAGGGAAGGGCAAACATCTATGCAAGAATTGGCAAACTCATTCAAGAGTCCACAAAGACGATCTACATTGTCACCACAGTAGAAGACATTCTGAGAATGTATCATACTGCAATCCCAGAGAAAATCAAAATGTGCAGACAAAACAAGGGCGATGTCAGAATTCTGACTTGGACAAACAGTGAAAACTTGCTTCCACTTGTAAACAGATTAAATGCAAGTGAGACCAGAATTGGTAAGCTTCCATCAAAGAGCAGAATGATAGTAGAAGACGGAAATCAGCTCATCATGTCAGGTTCTATCAAAGAATCTATGGACCTAAACGATGATAACGATTCCATAATGTACACAAATTCATCTGAGATGATAAATAACATGTACAGTCTTTGCACACATCTGTGGAAGAAAGCCAAGTCAATTGAGCTGTTAATGTAAATTTTTTTAAAATTTAGCTCATTAATGACTTGAATTCTGGGTTCTGCCCCAGTAACGCAAATGTCTGATCCATCTTTATTACTTGTTTGTAGATAGGACTAAGCTCAAGCAGGATTTTCATGGTTTTTAGCGAGTCAGATACCTTTCCAAGCAAAACAAGTGACTTTGTCTTACAGAATAGTGCATCTGGGTTTTTTGTATTATTTGATAGAATTTGATCAAATGTGGCTACAGAGTCTGTGTGTTTTCCCAAAAGTTGGAGAGTTTTTCCTTTATGAAACAACAACTCCAGGTTGTGTGGATGATTTTCTAGTGCCATCATACAGTATTGCAGAGATTCTATATGTTTTCCAATGCTTGCTAAAGAAAAAGTCATGTTTCTTAGTGCTTCAAAGTCATTATGGTTTTTCTCCAGTATTTTACTAAAACATGAAATCGATTTTTCATGTTGTCCCAAAACGGAATACAGTGTGCCTTTTTCCAAGAGTATGTCATTGTTTGAGTTAGTTATTTTGTCAAAACACAGAATGGCGTTTTCATATTGTCCTAATGATTTAAGTGATTGTCCTTTGCGATACAAGGCCGATTCATGATTTATTTTTTGTTGCAGTATTCTATCAAAACAATCTAATGACTCTTTTGACTTGCCAAAGTTTTGGAGTGCAATTCCCTTGTGTAATAAACAATCAACATGGTTTGGATAAAGCTGTAAGAACTTGTCAAACGTAACGACTGCCTTTTCCTGCATGCCAATATGGCTTTGACACAATCCAAGATAGTACAATGACTCTCTATACTGAGGTTTTTGTGCCAGTATTTTCTCAATTGATTCAAGTGCGTCTTGATATTTTGCAGTCTTTACTAATGCAGTGACTTTGATGTACAGCGCATCAAGACTGTCAGGTTCTAACGATAAAACCTGATTACAATAAGCAATAGCATCCTTATACATGCCAAGGCCATAAAGTGATTTTGCCTTGTTGACAAGAGATCCTATGTGGTTCGGATTTGTTTCTAGAATTTGATCAGAGATTAATACAGCTTCGCTAAACTTTTTCATATCAAGTAATATTGCACCTTTATGGACTAGCGATTCAATTTGATTTGGATCTTTTCTTAAAACTTGATCTAGGCAATTCAACGCCACATCATAATTTCCAAGTTCTTTAAAGATCAACCCTTTTTCAAAAAGCGCTAGGGCATGATCATTGTTTATGGCAAGAACTAGATCCAGTTCATGTAATGCATTTTGATATTGCTTTATTGATACGTAAAGTTGCCCTTTTTGATAATAAGCATCAGGATTTGCCGGATTGAGCTGAATTGTCTTGTCAAAACAGGCAAGAGCATCACTAT
>CAYOBG010000191.1:0-2258 GCA_964402265.1 uncultured Candidatus Nitrosotenuis sp.
GAGCGAAGCTGGTGGGTGTGGATTTGAGCGGGAAGGACCTGAGCGGAGCGAAGCTGGTGGGTGTGGATTTGAGTGGAGCTGATTTGAGTAGAGCGAAGCTGGTGGGTGTGGATTTGAGTGGAGCAAATCTTGCTGGCTCTGATATATCAGATTCAGATTTAACTCGAGCAAACTTTTCATTTTCTATACTTAGTAATTGTAATCTAACAGGCTCAGTTCTCACTCAAGGAGAATTTACTAATTCAGAATTACAAAGCGCAAATATCACGAACGTAACAGCACTAGGTACGATTATGAATAATGCTAATTTCACTAACGCTGATCTGAGTTTTAGTAATTTGCAAGGTAGTTATTTTATTAATGCCACCTTCAGAGATACAAAAATCATCAATTCAGAATTATTTGGAACTCATTTTATTAATGTAAATTTCAAAGGCGCAGATTTATCAAATTCAGAATTTGTGAATGCAGAGATTAATGGATGCATAAATAACAAGATCTGCGAACAATAAATCAAAGATTAAACAAAATTTTATCATCATAATTAATTCTAGTAATTCCATCTGTACCTAGACCTGTTTTCGTCAATCATCATCAGGCATTTAGATTCAGTTCAAATCTATTCAGTTCCACTCACATTATCTGGAGAAACTAATTCTGTAGTTTAGAACCCCATTCAGAAGGGGTATGGCCAGAGTTTAGTTCTGAGATTGTGTTCCATTTGAATTTGGGAGTTTTTATTTGGATTTCCACATTAATTTATGATAAGAGTGTTAAGTAAAGCACTGTTTGTCTAATTTGAAAATATGATACATGGTTGAATCCAATTAGTCAGGATCAAAATCGAGTCCATGAACACTGAGCAACTCGCCCAAGTGCTAGAGCTTCTAGGAATTAGAGGCGGCAATACAGACAGCGAGTTGCCACAGTAGACGAGGCAGAACGGCTCATCTCAGAAGGATGGGAATACGTTGGAGCCTTGCCTAATGGAAAGGTCATTTTGAGAAGGGCCCGCTAATACGTAATGTATGGGCCCACAGGGATTTGAACCCTGGATTTTCGCCGTGTAAGGGCGACGTCATAACCGATCTGGACCATGAGCCCAGCAAAATTCCTTTTCAGAAACCATTTAAACTTTGAGAGAGACAACACAAAAATCATTGAACCATATCGAGATCGGATTTTTTTCCAGCCCAATTGGACTAGGACACGCAACTCGGGATGTCGCGATTGCAGAGTTTTTGGATAAATCCACAACCAAGTTTGTCACAGGGAATGGCGCTGCCAAGATGCTATCAGAGTATGGGTATTCCGTAAATGATGAATATGCGCCGCCCAGATTTGATGTGAAAAACGGCGCACTAAAGGATTCCATCAGGTGGCTTTGGAGATATTACCAATATTACAAGGACTGTAAAAAAATTGCGCAAAAATTTGTAATAGAGCAAAATCCAGAGATAATAGTAAGTGATGAAGATTTTGCATCACTAACAATATCACAGCAAAGAGGCATCCCGACTATTCTAATCACAGACATTTTGCAGACAAATTTCACAAAGGGAGTCGGTGCATTTATTGAAAAAAAGATGAACCAGTCCATGAAAAGTATCATACAAAAATGCGATATTGTAATAATGCCGGAATTTGGCGATGATACTGGTAACATCAGATATGTGGGCCCAATTGTACGACCAATAAACCAAACCAGGGAAGAGCTCAGAAAAAAATTCTCTTTTTCCAAAAAGACAATTCTTGCAAGCGTTGGTGGAACAGATGCTGGAAAATTCCTAGTTGAGAAAACAATAGAGGCAGCATCAAACTCAGACTATGATCTGGTCCTAGTGTCAGGCCCCTCACTAAAAATAGAAAACCAAAGTGTCAGAAACCTCGGTTTTGTGAATAATCTGCATGAAATGATCTATGCATCAGATTTGGTAATATCGCTTGCAGGAAAATCCACCATAGACGAGGCAAAAGCGTATGGAACGCCGGGAATATTCATCCCAATAAAAAATCATTTTGAGCAGGAAGACAATGCGAAAAATGAAGGTTATACCTTTGAAGACATTTTTAAACTAGAATCACTGATTCCACAAAAAATAGAAACAAAGAGAAACCAAGTTCAAACAGACGGGGCAAAAAGGGCAGCTCAAATCATACAAGAGCACCTAAGCCATTTCAAGAATCCTTAAAAGTGGTTTTTAGTCTCAAAAATCTGCTTGGAGAAACTAGTAATAGCAAAGTTTGGAGGAAGCGCA
>CAYOBG010000192.1:0-2212 GCA_964402265.1 uncultured Candidatus Nitrosotenuis sp.
ATCTGGAATTGCAAACCGTAGCATAAGTACGATTATTTTCCTGATTTACTCGAATGTATCAAATGTATCTGACTTGAAGCCCCGTCCGTTGTGTGACTGGATATACTTGTCAAGCTTTTGAAGCTGGATGCAGATTGCTGAGTCTGTGTTTGCATACCCGTAGATTTCCTCATGCACTTGGTGAAGGGATTCCTCGTTTAGATTTGCAGGCATCATGGATATGGTATGGAATCAAAATCATCTAAGGTTCTCGCAAAATTATCCGTTTGAATCAAACGCACCCGCTTTGGGATACAAGTTAAATTAGAATTATTTTTGGAAAGCATCAGTGTCACTCGAAGTCATCCCGGTATCTGTAAAAAAAGAGATAGCAAAAGGCGATGATTTAGTACAATTATTCCTCTCAAACTTCAAGGACATTCAAGATGGTGATATCATAGTGATAGCACAAAAGATAGTATCAAAACAAGAGGGGAAACTAGTGGAGCTTGCCTATGTCATACCCTCAATGTTATCAATAGGAATAGCATCAGAATATGCAAAAGACCCAAAACTAGTCGAAGTCATACTGTCTGAGGCAAAAAGAATCGTTCGACTAGAAAATGGAATCATAATAACTGAGACAAGGCACGGATTTGTCTGCGCAAACTCTGGAGTCGATGAGAGCAATTTGCCAAAGGGATTTGCGACAATGCTGCCAGAAAACCCTGATAAATCAGCATGTGAGTTTGCCCAAAAAATTACTGATAAAACCAAAAAGAAAGTCGCAGTAATAATATCAGATACGTTTGGCAGACCATTCCGGGAAGGCCAGACAAATGTTGCAATTGGGATTTGCGGAATCAAACCTGTAGAGAATTATGAGGGAAAAAAAGACACATACGGCAGAACCTTACGCGTTACCGCAATTGCCCAAGTCGATGAGCTATGTGGCGCAGCAGAACTTGTCATGAAAAAGACAAAAAATGCACCATTTGCAGTAATTAGGAATTTTGAATTTGAATCAGGTGATGGTATGATACACAGTCTGATTAGATCAAAACAAACCGACCTGTTCCGATAGGGCAACAAAAGATTATAATCATTGCAGGAAAAATTGCAGTTGATTTGGGGTACATCAAAGCAGAACTGCACTGCCATAATTCATTTTCAAACTTTCATGTTGGACAAGATGAGGCCCCATATGATTGCGAAATCACCATACCTCAACAGCTAGAGCGTGCACATGCACTAGGCCTTGATACAATATTTGTTACAAATCATAACACCTTGGATGGCTATTCTCAGATTTTACAATACAAAAATGACCATGAAAAATACAAGAAAATCCAGATCTTTCGCGCCGAAGAAATCACAACTGATACTGGCGCGCACGTTATAGCGTATGGAATTAATCGTGAAATCAAGGCAGGACTCTCACTAGATGAAATAGTAGATGAAATTCGAAAGCAAAATGCCGTTTCCTGTGCGCCTCACCCGTTTAGCCTGCTTGATGCCTTGCGTGATGAGGCAAAAAAATGTGACATGATTGAGGTCTTTAACAGCAACAATGTCGATGTAATATCAAACGCTCGCGCCTCAGAATTTTCCATACATCACAATAAGGTGGGAGTAGCCGGGAGTGATTCACATGTGTTATCAACACTGGGCCGATGCGTAAATCTCATAGAATCTGAAAATCACATCGATGATGTGTTATCTGCAATGAAGCACGGTAGGGTAACAATTCACCAAACAGGATACGCAAAAGAGCAGGAGACCCTAGAGCACATCAAATACAAGATAAACAACTCTCAGGATTACTTGGCAGAATACATCCGGGAGCACTATCCAAACTCGCAGTGGATGATGTCACTATTGCTCAAAATGTATGACCTAAACCAGAACAGCTACCTGTGGTCTATTGTATACAAGCTGGCAGTATACCTGATGAAGCGAGTCTCCACTAAAATCAACGTAAAGGGGTACGATGCTAGTAAATTGCATGACAGAAACTTGGCAACAATGCTCAAGATGGCAATATAACCCAGAATCTTTATCAGTTAGAATCCTCTGTTTATCCCATGGAAGTTCAACAAGCAGCTGAGAAACTAATCAAGCTCAGTCCGTCAGTACGAGTTGTAACTATCTGTGACCTAAATGGCAAGGTTCTGTTCAGTGCGCGCTCACGTCGTGTCAAAATACTTCTATCAAAACAGGAAAGCAAAATGTC
>CAYOBG010000193.1:0-2203 GCA_964402265.1 uncultured Candidatus Nitrosotenuis sp.
TCAGTAATTGTATGTCCCAAATCTTCTAACATTTTTTGCAAATCTTGTGACGACATTCTAGCATTTTTTCCTAGCTGAGACAGGATAATCTTGTCTACTTCATCAACCACATATAGAATTGACAAAACAATGTAATATCAATTTCCAATTTGGACATTTACGGGTAAATTTCTAATTATTAAGCCTCAAACTACGTCCAATTCGGACAATATTTCTGAAAATTAAGTCCAGCTCGCCTATGTAATATTCCCAATTAAGCCATTCATGAATATACCACAAAAACAAAACATGACGCTACACAAGAGCGTCAAAATTGATGGGCTCGATATTTTTTACAGGGAAGCGGGACCAATAGATGCGCCAACAATACTATTGTTGCATGGATTTCCGACCTCATCACACATGTTTCGCAATCTAATGCAAAACTTGAGTGATGAATTTCATATGGTAGCACCAGACTATCCCGGATACGGAAACAGCTCAATGCCTTTAGTTGATGAGTTCAAATACACATTTGATAATCAGGCTGAAATCATTGACAAATTCATAGTGGGAATAGGTCTTGAAAAATATAGTCTGTATGTAATGGACTATGGGGCGCCAATAGGTTTTCGACTATTTACAAAGCATCCTGAAAGGGTTCAATCTTTCATCATACAAAATGGAAATGCATATGAAGAAGGACTAGAAAAATTTTGGAATGACATCAAAACCTGGTGGAATGCCAAAACCGATGAAAACGAAAAGAAACTACACTACCTAGTATCGGCAAATACTACCAAATGGCAGTATACAAACGGAACAAGAAACCCTGAATCCATCAGTCCAGATAACTGGATAATTGATCAAGCAAAAATGGATCGTAAAGGCAACGTTGCGATCCAACTAGCAATGCTTTATGACTACAAAACTAACCCTCCGTTGTATCCGACGTGGCAAGAAGCCTTTCGAAAATACCAGCCCCCAGCATTAATCGTCTGGGGTAAAAACGACTACATATTTCCAGAGAGTGGTGCACATCCATACAAGAGAGACCTAAAAGATGTTGAAACACATATCCTGGATACAGGCCACTTTGCTCTTGAAGAAGACGGAGTTGTAATAGCACAAAAGATTTCCCAATTCTTCAAAGCAAGACCGGAAATAGCCAAGGGAGTGGAAGGTGTTGCAATCTAACAAAAAAGTGGATTCCATAAAGTCCAACTTTCCAATTTCAATTGGTAAACTCGAAGGCTTGATACTAATTGGGCTACTCGGAGTAGGCGCATTTGATCTTGCAATGTACGCAGATATTGCCATTACAGGCATACCCTTGGACATTCCAAGCGTATTGGGCAAACAAGTTCTAGGTGAACATCAATATGCCAACTTTGTAGGACATCTAATTCACATAGGAAATGGAATTGGCTTGTCATTGCTATTTGGATATGTTGTATTGCCAATATCTCGAAAAATAGTAAAACTTCCCACAGTCATCTATGGAATTGCATTTGCTGCACTAGAAACAGTAGTTGCAGTATGGCTTGTACTGCTTCCAGCACTTGGAGCAGGAATTGCAGGTATCAACATAGCACCAGAAGTGGCAGTGATGACAATGACAAGACATATTGTGTTAGGACTTGTCTTTGGAGCATCAGTTAGAAGGTGGAATAATTGAAGAGGATTATTCCTCCTTTTACACAAGAGACTGCCAGAGAAAAGGTACAGGTAGCAGAAGACGCTTGGAATAGCAAAGATCCAGATAGAGTGGTACAAGGTTATACGGTGGATTCTGAATGGAGAAACCGCACAGAGTTCTTCAAAGGTAGACATGAAATCAAAGAATTTCTGAAAAGAAAGTGGGAAAAGGAACTCGATTATGCACTAAAAAAAGAACTATGGTCATTTTCAGCAAATCGAATCTCTGTTCGATTTGAATACGAATGGAGGGATGCACATACAGGAAAATGGTATAAGACATATGGTAACGAACATTGGGAATTTGATAAAGAAGGATTAGTAAGCAGACGTGACATGTCTGCAAACGACATTTCGATCCCCCGAATATCAAAGGAGATTGAAAGGTACGGAGATGAATTTATGGCAAAATCCGCATGTGAACAGATTTTAACCAATTTTGAGTGTGAAAAGCCCACACATGCATGATGTCTGGCCAAATGATTCCCACGCTAGATTCATTCAAGATTGTGTTGAACTATTAAAA
>CAYOBG010000194.1:0-2202 GCA_964402265.1 uncultured Candidatus Nitrosotenuis sp.
ACTGCAAGTATTGCAGTGATGTATCCCTCTGACTCTATTCCCTGATTTTTCAAAAAGGACAATCCCACAGAGAACGTTATGGCGCCGACTGCACCATATGTGGATGCCAATGCATACGAATCAAATATGTTGAATTTTCCGAGCCTTCGCAGAATCTGATAGTGGTTGAGAGTCATGACAAGTGAGAGTGCAATCGCTACTAACATTGGTATCAGCATTGCCTCAAAGCCAGTCTTTCTCATCTCAATTCCTCCGTGAAGACCGATTGCTGCAAGAAGGTATATTGGCAAAAACTCTGATATTGCTTCGGGGATTTTGAGGTCTGACTTGATGCGCGCAGCAATTATTCCCAATATGAAAAACAACACTATTGGTGTTAGAATATTATCTTGTATTAGCTGTAATATCTCCATCAGATCAACTCGAATGATTCTATGTAGTTGCGGAACTTGCGCTAGATGAAATCATAGACATGAAAAATTTTCTTGCAGCTAGCATTTATGATCCTTGAATTTTGTTGTCAATATAAGCATATTATTCATATACTGGGGAGTGGCCTTGCATTGATTTTACACTTTTGCTGTTTGTTTTGTAGCGATTTTGGTTTTTTAGATCCTTTGATGATATCTTTGTAATATGCTTGATTTTTTGAGCTGGCCTATGGTTAGACTGATCATTTGCTTGAATGCGAACTGAGACATCATTTGTAAAAGTATAGTTCACACTGGACTTGTCCACAACCCTTGCGGTGTTTTTCTTTTTCCGCTTCATTTTTGCTCTGTATCTGCATGGAGCTATTTGGAATCATGACACCTGAAAAATCAAAACGAAAACCTAGTGTCACAATTCTTCTAAAAGGTTACAGAACCTGTTTTATGGCAAATAGCCTATGTAGACACTATGCCTTGTAATTTTTTATAAAATTTAAACATTTTAGAGTGCGCTTGGCATGCTAACAAAAATTATTTTTTGGAATTGGACCACTTTTTCATCCATTGCAAAAGATCTATCATGGATTTTACAAGGTCTTGCCCTTTGTTTGTCAGCCTGTACTCTACGCGTGGCGGAATTTCATTAAATGATTGTCTTTGCAGAATGCCGCTCTTCTCAAGCTCTTTTAGCCTGGTTGCAAGTGTTTTACTGCTTATCCCCTTTAGAGTTTGGCGAAACTGCTTGTATCTGACTGGCTCTGTAGTGCAGCAAAGCGGAATCAAAATTTCAAGCGTTCCCCGCTTTGTAATTATTTTTCTGAGCCTTGATGTCTCTGACATTAGCGAAGATGCGTCATACCCTTGGAAACTGCATGCATCTGGAATGATTGGGATCTGTTTTCTTTTGGTTTCCATAACTACACCAACTGTATTGATTTACCCTTGACAACTTAAATGGTTTACCTAGTAAACAAAAGCGTGAGTGAGCAAATCAAAAAAGAGATCAAGCAAAGATACAGCAAGATAGCAGTGTCGGGAAATTCTGACTGCTGTTGCATGCCTGGAGAATGTGGCAGTACGGACTCTCCAATGGATGCGGCCAAGATACTTGGATATGATACGCAGGATCTAATGGCAATACCACAATCTTCGATACTAGGAGTTGGCTGCGGTGCACCACTAAACTTTGCAAATCTTAGAGAGGGTGAAACAGTAGTTGATCTGGGGTCTGGCGCAGGAATTGACGCGTTTCTGTCTGCAAACAAGGTCTCAAAGACAGGAACCGTAATTGGAATAGACATGACTGATGAAATGCTTGATAAAGCCAGGAAAAACGCGTCAGAGGGAAATTACACTAATGTGCATTTCAAAAAGGGCGACATTGAAGAAAACATTCCAGTTGATGATAATAGCGTTGATGCGGTAATTAGCAACTGTGTGATAAATCTTACAACTAACAAAACAAGTGCATTCAAAGAAGTCTATAGAATTTTGAAAAATGGGGGCAGAATGGTGATCTCTGATCTAATCACTGACAGGGAAATCAAGGCAAACGATGCCGACTTGGAACAATGGTGCAAGTGCATAGACGGCGCACTTACAAAAGAGAACTACATTCAATGTATGGGGGATGCTGGATTTGGAAACATACAGGTAATGCAGGAAAAAACATACATGCAAGGAGAAGATGTCGGCGGCAGAAAAATCACCAGCCTCATTATACAGGCAATAAAATAGTTCAGTGATTTTGGCTTGAAAGACATCTTGTTTG
>CAYOBG010000195.1:0-2181 GCA_964402265.1 uncultured Candidatus Nitrosotenuis sp.
GCCAAAATAGACAGAGAGATTGCAAAGCTTGGCTAAAATGATAATCAATTTATGACTTGAAATCTAGTTTTTTGTGTGACGTCGGCAAGAAAAATTACAGAAGCTGAAAATATTCTTGCAGAGATGCAGAAATTGCCTGATGATGAATTTGAGTCTGAACTAAAAAATTTTATTAAAACAATTAATGATGTGTTTTTACATCTTTTAGATGAATATAATGTGAAATTTAGGCTTGGGATTCAACATCTTGGCCTTGACAAATTTAAAACAACTGCAAAAAAGATGGGTAATCTTGAAGCAATCAATTTTCTGATCTGGTATGAAAAAGAATACAGAAAACTCCGAAATTATCCCACATTTGGGCAATTTTTTGAAAGAGAACACACCGTTGAAGGCAATAAATCGGATATTATCAAGACATGTTCTATGCTATTGGATGCGACAAAAAAATTGACATATCAATCATATGAGAACTTTTAATATAGCATAGCTGCACCGAAAACTCCTGCTGAATCGCCAAGATTGTTTTTCAGAATAGGAGTATCCACCAAATCACTGAATACGTTACTATATACTGAATCTTTTCCCTCGGTATAAAGAAAGTCGATATTTGAGACACCGCCGCCAAGGATTATTGCGTCGGGATCCAGGATATCAATTACATTTGCAAGGCTTATACCAAAATTATCCAAAAATTCTTTTTTCCATTTTTGTCCGTTTTCGGTATCAAGATTTTGTACTATAGTAGATAATGATTCTGTTTTTCCAGTAAGCTGCATCCATCGTTTTTCTAGAGCTGGACCGCTAATGTAGGTCTCAACACAACCAGATCTCCCACAATAACACGTATTCCCGTTTTGATGTAAAGTGTGATGTCCCCATTCGCCTGCAATGTATGTTCGTCCTTTGTGTACCTTGCCATTCATTACGATTCCTCCCCCAACACCAGTTCCCATTATTACTCCAAACACAACTCCAAATCCCATTCCTGAACCCATTTTTGCCTCAGCCATTGCAAAACAGTTTGCGTCATTATCAATCGAGATTTTTTTCCCAAGTAAACTTTCAAGGTCTTCTTTTAGAGGCATCCCAATCAAACATTGAGTATTGCTATTTTTTACAAAACCAGTTTTTTTTGAAATTGCGCCCGGTGTGCAAACCCCAATTGAATAGTCATAGATGTTTTTCGTAATGTCATCTATCAGAGTAGTAATGGATCCAAGAATATGCTTGTAACCGTTTTGTTGGTTTGTCGGAATTCGTTTTCTTTCTATTATTTTTAGGGTGTCATCAAGACAGATTCCCTCAATTTTTGTTCCACCCAGATCGATTCCGATTCGGTACACAGAATTATAAAAACAAAATATGTTTTAGAGTTTATTTTCTGCCGCCAGAGACAGCAATAACATCATCTATTCTTAAGATCATGCATGCAGCCTCGGTTGCAGACTTGGAAATCTGTTCTTTTACGGCTACTGGTTCGACTATGTTCAGGGATAGCATGTCGTCGATTTTACCCTCTTTTGCATTGATTCCTGTCCATTTTCTGCCATTGCTTTGTCTTGCCCGAAGATTTGCAATGGTGTCAATTGGGTCCATTCCTGCATTTTCCGCAATTGTTAGAGGAATCACCTCTAATGCTTCGGCATATTTTTTGATTGCCAACTGCTCTCTTCCTTCAAAATTATCAGACCATTCCTTTAACTGAGATGCCAAATATGCCTCTGGCGCTCCGCCACCGGCGACAATCGCTGGTTTTTCTATTACGTCTTTTACCACCATCAAAGAATCATGTATAGAGCGGTCAACCTCATCTACCACTCTTTGCGAGCCTCCCCGTAGCAGAAGTGTCACAGATTTTGGATTCTTGCATCCTTCAATGAATACCCACTTGTCTGATTCTACTTTCTTTTGGTGAACTAGATCAGCGTGCCCTAGATCTTTTTCTGTCAGATCATCAAGATTTGTGGTAATACGGCCGCCAGTTGCTTTTGCAAGTTTTGTCATATCAGATTCTTTTACACGTCGTACTGAAAGAATTCCATATTTTGCCAAATAGTGTTGTGCGATATCGTCAATTCCTTTTTGACAGATCAGTACGTTGACTCCTGCACGTTGTAGTTTATCCACCATTGATTTGAGCATTCTATTTTCTTCTTCCAAAAACATTTGCATCTGGGT
>CAYOBG010000196.1:0-2137 GCA_964402265.1 uncultured Candidatus Nitrosotenuis sp.
CAACTGAGAATCTTGCAACAAGCAAGATAACTGGCGGAAGACGAGTCCCACTAAAGACCAGAAGAAAGTACGACATGGACAGATACCCAAATGAGGCAACTACTGGTCCCCAGGTAACAGTAAGCAGATCAGTTCGTGCAAATCACACCAAGACCGGACTCAAAACAATTGATACAGTCAACTTGGCAATAACAGGTGGAAAAGTAAAGAAGGCAAAAATTCTCAAAGTTTTAGAAAATGCAACAAACAATGACTATCAAAGACGTGGCGTCATCTCCAAAGGTGCGATATTGGAAACAGAAGACGGAAAATGCCGTGTGGTATCAAGACCGGGACAGCACGGACAAGTAAACGCTATTTTGATAAAGTGATGAAATGAAAGATTACGAACATGTCGTAATCTGGCTGGATTATTTTAACAAGAACCTTACCAAAAGAGCAGGTCGTAGACTGCCAAAAGAAAAATGCGTTTTTGATCCTTCCCTAAAAGAATTACTTGATGCAACTGCAGAGGCCGGATTTGTCCCAAAAGAATCAAAGGACACTGCCAGATTTCCAAGGAGGGCGTTTGTCAGGTCAGGATATGTTGTAATACCAAAAGGGTCACCAAAGGGGAAAATTCTTTTTAAAATTTCAGACAAACTAGTATCAAAAAGAGCAAAACAGTCAAAATAAGATCGGGCCTAGCTACTAGCTAAAGTAAAGTTGACAGAAGTCTATGATTAGCAGTTAAGCATTTTTGAAAATAATTGCAGGAGGTAGGGGAAATTACACACTTAGCCAATAGTGGCCGAGTCATTATACGACTCGTAACGCCACTAGAAGAAGGCGACTATATCTGCGACGATACCGGCAGAAGAATTGGCAAAGTCACAGAACTAATCGGTCCTGTGTCAGCGCCATTTGCGTCTGCAATATCGCTGACAAATAATATCAAAAAATACATCGGCCATAAAGTGTACTTCCTTGATGAACCTGTGATTAAGCGAAATAAATCAAGGAGATACAGAAGATGAATATCACAGAACTAGAAACATGCTGCCCAGAATGCAAATCATCTTTAGTAGATGATATTCATAATGGTGAGCGAATCTGTTCCATGTGCGGAATTGTCGTCATGGAACAGCTGGCAGATTATGGTCCAGAATCAAAAAGCTCAAGCCTTGAAGAAAAAATCAAGCTCACGCGAGCAAGCGGACAGACAACTTTTTCACAGCACGACCTCGGAATCGCGACAGAAATATCCATTTCCACAAAGGATTATTCTGGAAAAACAATCAACTATCAAGTTGCAAATCAGATGAACAGTCTGCGAAAATGGCAACAACGAGTGAGGGTCTCATCCCCACGAGACAGGAGACTTGCAAATGTACTATCCATGATTGGAGGTACATGTCAAAGCCTGTCGTTGTCAAGCAATGTTTTAGAGACTGCGTCAATGATTTACCGGAATCTAGACACCCACATGGAAGTAAAGGGAAAATCTGTTGCATGTATTGCAGCTGCCGTCTTATACATGGCATGCAAGCAATGCGATGTCGTTCGATCTCTAGAAGAGATCTGCAGTGGAACCGGCTCTAACAAAGACCTCAAAATGAGGACAAAACTCTCAGCCAAATACTACCGCATGCTAGTCATGGAGCTAGGCTCAGTCACAGCACCAGTCATAACCATGGACAAGTACATCTCAAAAATCTCGAACCTTACCAGCACGGATGTTCGAGTGGAGAGACTTGCTTTGGAAATAGCAGAGAAGACAAGGGACATGAACGTATCAGACGGCAAGGCCCCAAATGGGATTGCGGCTGCTTACTTGTACATTGCCTCAATTCTCTTGGGACAAAACGTGTTACAGCGCGACGTATCAAGTGTTGCAGGAGTAACAGAAGTCACAATACGAAACAGGTGCAAAGAGATTCTTTCAGGGTATAAGCTAAATCTGACATTAAGACCAAGTTTTGCCAAAAACTAACTCTTTTTTCTTTTTTGTATGATTAGGATTAGCTAAAATTCGTCGAGGTTATATACAGAAACGAAATATTTTGTTCCATATGGCAGTACTGGAAATTGTCGACTTGCATGTGCAAAGAGAGGGAAAACAAATTCTCAAAGGAGTTAACCTCAAGACTGGACCTGG
>CAYOBG010000197.1:0-2083 GCA_964402265.1 uncultured Candidatus Nitrosotenuis sp.
ACGCCTTTAAGATAGTCAAGCAGCTCCCCAGTCTTGATGTTATAGTGCCAAAAGTGCAGGGGACACTCTACAATATCGCCTTCAAGCTTGCCTGGTGCAATAGAGCCGTCTTGGTGTACGCATAACGCATCTAGTGCGTGGTAGCCGTCTTGGTTGAAAATTGCAATTCTTTTTCCATCCACATTGTACTCTTTGCTTTTTCCTGCAGGGATGTCTCCTTTTTCAGCTACTTTTTTCCAGGCCAATATGCTTTGAGCAAATTTTGTTGGATATTTAGTTTCTTCTCTGATCAGGATAAGATTTTTTAGTATATGCTATCGTGGAACGATATTGAGCAAAGTAAAAGACGAAAGTTTGGCAGAGCAAGGCAAGCTTTCCTATGAATGGGCTCGAGGCCACATGCCAATCTTAGATAATACTATAAACCGACTGAAAAAATCTCAGCCCTTCAAGGGATTGACACTTGGATTCTGTCTTCATATCACAAAAGAAACATCCGTTCTTTTGATGGGAGTAAAACAACTAGGCGCAACAGTTGTGTGCTGTGCAGGAAATCCTCTGACAACACAAGATGACATTGCGGCATTTTTGGCATCAGAAGGTGTCCACACATATGCATGGAATGGTGAAACAAACGAAGAATATGACTGGTGCATTGAACAAGTGCTGGACTACAAGCCAATCATAGTAACAGATGATGGTGCAGACATGAACGTAAAATTACACTTTGATAAAAAATACAAAAACATGAAGATTCTTGGCTCCACCGAAGAAACAACTGCTGGAGTAAATCGTATAATGGCAATACAAAGAAAAGGAAAACTTCGCTATCCTGTTATCGTAGTAAATGAGGCATACACAAAACACATGTTCGATAATAGATATGGCACGGGGCAATCTACAGTTGATGGATTTCTGCGTGCAATGAATCTGCTTTTTGCATCAAAGCGCGTTGTCGTTGCTGGCTATGGATGGGTTGGAAAAGGAGTTGCAGCACGCACTCATGGAATGGGCTCCAAGGTTATCGTAACAGAAGTTGATCCAGTCAAGGCACTGGAAGCTCACATGGATGGCTTTGAGGTAATGACAATGACAGAGGCTGCAAAGATTGGAGATATTTTCATCACATGTACTGGCATGTGTGATATCATAACAAAAGAGCACATACTCAAAATGAAAGACGGTGCAGTAATGGGCAATGTAGGCCATTTTGATGTTGAAATTGATAGCGATTTTCTCTTAAACAAATCAAAATCTGTCAAGGAAGTAAGGCCAAACCTTGATGAATGCATCTTGCAAAATGGAAGAAAGGTTTACCTTGTCGGAAAAGGCAGATTGGCAAACCTGGTTGCAGCAGAGGGCCATCCACCAGAGGTCATGGCACAATCATTTTCAAACCAAATTCTGTCAATTTTGTACATCCTGAAGAATCACAAAAAAATTGGCAAAAAGGTAATCACCGTCCCATCTGAGATTGACACTCAGGTTGCATTTGATGCACTCGGTGCATTTGATGTCAAAATCGACAAACTCACACCAAAACAAATCGCATACAGAGATAACTGGTAAACCTTCTTAAGATACAAAAATCACTTTTCTATATTGAAACAAAGAGCAATCATCACTAGTGCGCTACCATATGCAAACGGTGAAATCCATCTTGGACATGTGGCGTCTACTTATCTTCCGGCAGATGTTACCACACGATTCTTAAAGCAAAATGGAGTTGAGGCCTATTACATTTGTGCATCTGATGATTTTGGAACACCTATTCTGATTGCAGCGGAAAGAGAAAAGAAAACTACTCAAGAATATGTTGCACACTGGAACAAGCGAGACTATGAGGATTTTTCAGCATTTGACATTGACTTTGATCTGTTTTATCGCACCAGCTCACCAGAAAACATAGAGTTTGTTCGTTATGTGTTTAACAAACTAAAGGAAAACGGACACATCTATGAATCCGAAATAATCCAGTTTTACTGCCAAAATGACAAAAAATTTCTGCCTGATAGATATGTAATTGGAACATGTCCGCATTGCAAGGCAGAGGACCAGTATTCTGATCTATGTGAAAAATGTG
>CAYOBG010000198.1:0-2078 GCA_964402265.1 uncultured Candidatus Nitrosotenuis sp.
GTCCAGTCCTTCACCAGTCATTTCTTTTATGATTCCGATTTTCTTGCCTGAAATCCCAGAATCAATTCCTGACAAATAATCCTGATTTTTGTTATCAATGGTGGTGTTATCATTTGGGTCCTTGCCTGCAATATGGTTCAAGATTAACGCAACATCCTCGACTTTTCTTCCCATTGGACCAATCTGCTCTATGCTGTTAGCATATGATACCAGGCCGTATCGTGAAACAAGTCCATACGTCGGCTTTAATCCAACAATAGAGCAAAAGCTGGCAGGGTTTCTAACAGAACCTCCAGTATCTGAGCCTAATGACAACACTGATTCTAAACCAGCAATAGATACTGCACTTCCTCCAGATGATCCGCCGGGAACATAATCAGTATTCCATGGGTTTTTGCTTGGACCAAATGCGGAAAATTCAGTTGCGACACCCATTGCAAATTCATCAAGATTAGTCTTGCCAATCAGAACTGCATCCTGATCTTTCAGCTTGGATACCACAGTTGCATCATACGGTGCAACATAGTCAGCTAGCATTTTTGATGCGCATGTTGTCTTGACACCTTTGACAGAAATGTTGTCCTTGATTGATATTGGCATTCCATAAAACGCACCAACTTTATCCCCTGACTTGATCTTTTTATCGACTAGTCTTGCCTGTTCTACTGCCTTTTCATTTACAGAAATGAATGCATGTAGTTTTGGCTCGTGTTTTGATATGTGCTCTAGTGTCTTTGATACAAATTCCTCGGCAGTTATGGTTCCATTTTTGATGCCATTGATGTATTCTATGGCAGAAATTCCAAGGTTCATCTAGTTCATCTTTGGTGCTCTAACGTAGCTTCCCTTGTAGTTCTTGAGCTGTGTAATCAGGGTATCCTCAAATGCAATGTACTTGTCTTCTCTAAGATCATCAATTGTTACTTGTTGTACTGGTATTTCTTCGCCTTCAATGTCTGCTTTGTCCAAAATATCAAAATAATTCATAATTTTTTGAATGCGCTCAAAATACTCGTCAGTGTTATCAATGTCAATTTTCATTAGTTTTGCTACATGTTCAATGTCTTCTTTTGTTACCAAGTGAGTTCACCTAAGGCGTTAGCCTGTCTACGTCTCTTGGGTAAAATGTAGTGTCTCTTATGTTTTCAGTGCCTGTTAGTACCATGATTAGACGCTCAAGGCCTATTCCACATCCTGCGTGGGGAGGAACTCCATAATCAAAGGCTCTCAAGTGGTACTCAAACGCATCAATTTTTAGGCCCTTGTTCTTCATTCTCTCTTCTAGTTCTGTTCTTTTCTCTACACGAGTGCTGCCTGATGACAATTCCAGATCACCGAACATCAGATCAAATGACTCCGATATCTTAGGATCAGACTTGTTTATCTTTACATAGAATGGTTTTGGTCCAGTGGGCCAGTCCTTGATAAAGTAAAATCCGCCGAGGCCGATTTTTTTAAGGTTTGATGGATACAAGTCATCACCCCATTCTGTTTTTGCACCCGCTGCTTTCATCTTATCAACCAGTTCTGAATAGGAATATTGCGGAATCTGGCTAGGCAATTCTGGAACAACAAACTCTGATTCAGGATTATTCCTTGCATATTCAGATACTATTCCAATTGATATCTGGATTACCCGCTCTATTCTTTTCATTATATCATTATAGTCAACGTATGCTTCTTCCATGTCTATTGATATTGCCTCGGAGAGATGTCGGTTTGTTCTTGACGGCTCTGCTCGAAATATCGGCGCAATCTCAAATACTTTTTCAAAGCTCATCGTGAGCTGCTCCTTATACAACTGGGGTGATTGTGCAAGAAATGCCTCCTTGTTGTAGTAAAATATTGGAAACAGTGCAGCACCACCCTCTGTTGCAGTTGCAATCATTTTTGGCGTGTTAATTTCTAGAAATTGGTTTTCGTAAAAATAATCCCTAATTGATTTTAAAATCAAGCTTCGAGCCTTGAAGACATGTTGCAGTGATTTTCTTTTCAGATCAATTGGCCTAATCTCCAGTCTGGTGTCAATGTTCTTGACAGTTTTTGCATATGGCTCAAATGGAGGAATCTTTTCCACC
>CAYOBG010000199.1:0-2066 GCA_964402265.1 uncultured Candidatus Nitrosotenuis sp.
CAAATTCATCAAATCGTCCAACTGACCTATCAGAGAATCTAGTGCCTATTGCCAACACACAGTCAGCCTCACTCATGATTTTGTTGGCCTCAGCGTGTCCGTGCATGCCGATTGGGCCTAGTGATAACGGGTGAGTCTCTGGAAATGCTCCCTTGCCCTTGAATGTAGATACCACAGGAATCATGAGCAATTCTGCAATTGATTGTAATTCTGCAAATGCAGACGATATTATGACGCCTCCACCAGCTAGTATGACTGGCCTAGTTGATGATAATAACAACTGGATGGCACGCTCTATTGCAACAGTGTCAGGATCTGTCCAAGGATGATAACCTCGAATTTTTACCTCGTCAGGGAATGGAATCTCGGCCTCATTTGTCTGGGTGTCCTTTGGAATGTCCACTAGGACGGCACCTGGTCTGCCGGTCTCAGAAATGTAAAATGCCTTTTTTATTACCTCTGGAATTTCAGTTGGCAATTTTGGCTGGAATGAATATTTCACAACAGGATTTGCTATTCCTATAATGTCGCTTTCCTGGAATGCGTCGCGCCCAATCATTGCAGTAGGCACCTGGCCTGTGATGGCTACCATTGGGGACGAGTCGGCGTTTGCAGTTGCAAGGCCTGTCACAATATTAGTAGCACCGGGGCCTGATGTAGCAAAGCAGACACCTGCCCGTCTGGATACCCTACCATAGCCGTCTGCCATGTGTGCAGCGGATTGTTCATGTCGTACTAGAATGTGTCTGATGTTGCTCTTGTATAGCTCATCATACATCGGAAGGTTTGCACCTCCCGGTAGCCCAAAGATCTCCTTGACCCCTTGTTTTTCTAATGCTTTGATTAACGCCCTAGCGCCTGAAATTTTTTCCATAAATTATTCACCACAAAAACGCGCTGTAGTATAAATTTACAGCACCAGCTCGACTAGCAGTCCCAGTAATGGTGTAGTCAAGCTATATGTCATATTCATGGTATGGGGGCAAAATTATTCTTATAAAGATTGCTCAGTGACTCTGGCTCAAATTTCATAGGTTTGAGCATTACCAGCAAAGCAACTAATTTTTCAGGTAATGATGATTTTGGATGCCTTTTCTTTTAAAACTGACAAATGAGTATCTAGTGCTTCTAAAAAGTTCTTTTTTGCATCTTGTTTAGTTCTCCCTGAGCTGTAAACGCCAAGGGATGAACAGGTAATAGAATATGAGCCATCGTTTTCATGTATCATTTTGGTTTGGATATGTCTTATCTTAATTGACATACAGTTTTGAATAATTAAAATAATTATTTAACTTTCAAACAGACCACCTAAGGTCAGCGACATAATCAATGTGCTTTTGAAGTGAGTGATTTTTGTGCTGTTCTATTCACAAGGCTTAAAGTCGTACTAGCCACAGAAACAAACGCCTTGTCAGACAGAGAAGACATCATACATGTAATTGAGACTTTTTTTGAGATAGGCAAAACAAAGGACCTCACACCACTCAGGGAAATACAGCTCGATGATCCTGCGTTTTCGTCTTTTTCAGATATTCCGCCATATGATCTAAAAGACTACAAGACTACAATAGATCTGGAAGAGCTCAGATTCGTATCAATATCAGACTATGATTATACAATAAGGATGCCCAAGATTAGCATCTTTGGTGATGTAGCCATAGTAGCGTTTGAGCTAATACAAAAGGGAATGCTAGTGGATAACAAGGCATTCACTGGCGAGCATATTGTAATTGAGGGACGAGCCACCTTTGTTCTGGTAAGAAAGCCGAGCTGGAAGATAGCTCACATACATTTATCAAAAATTTCTTAAAAATTAGTAAAGTTTACTGTGGTTGTGTAGTAGCTGGTGCTGCAGGTGTTGCCGGCTGTGGAGCTGGCTTTGGTGCTTGCTTTTGTTGTGCTGGCTTTTTCTGAGTTTGTGGTTTTTGTTGTGGTTTGTTTTGTTGAGGTCTTTGCTGTTGTTGGTTTGGTCTCTGTGGTGGTCGTTGTTGGTTTCTGTTTTGGTTTGGTTGGCCAGGTCTGCTTTGGTTTTGCTGATTTGGTCTATTTCCTTGAGGACGGTTTTG
>CAYOBG010000200.1:0-2041 GCA_964402265.1 uncultured Candidatus Nitrosotenuis sp.
CACATCAAAAGATTCAGGCAATCAGGAAAATACTATTCCATTTCTCTGAATTACACCGATGAGCGAATAATGGATGCAATAATTGGATTATGCAAGAAAAACAGCATGAGAAAATCATGCTATATTAGGCCATTTTATTTTGTTGGGCAATACGGGATAAACCTGCACGTAAATGAAACTGCTCCAACCCATGTTGCAATGTTCATGTTTCCATTTGGGGATTTGTTTGACAAAAATGGCATTAGTGCCGGAATTTCCTCATGGAGAAAGTTCAGTGACCAATCCACTCCACCTTTAGCAAAGATGGGCGGGAACTATCTTAACTCCATTCTGGCAACACAGGAATGCAAAAGAAATGGCTATGACGAGGCAATTCTTCTGGATCTGAATGCGAACATAAGCGAGGCGCCAGGCGAGAACATTTTTGTTGTAAAAAATGGTGTTCTAATGACGCCGCCACTGGAATCATCTGCGCTGGAGGGAATAACGCGAGATTCTGTAATGGAGATTGCATCAGACTCAGATTATGACGTAAGGGAAAAGATAATCACAAGAAGTGAGATCTATTTAGCAGACGAAGTATTTCTTACGGGAACTGCCGCAGAGATAACCCCGGTTATCAGCATTGACGGGAAAAAAATTGGCTCTGGAAAGCCAGGCAAGATAACAAAAGAGATTGTTTCTTCTTATTTGGATATAGTTGCAGCAAAAAACGACAAATATTCCAGCTGGCTAACGCCTGTGTATTAGCTTGAAAATAGCACAGATAGGCGTTGGCGGGTGGGGCAAAAATCATGCACGAGTCCTATCGCAGCTAGACTCTCTAGTTGCAGTTTGCGATGCGGACCAAACCAAGGCAAAGGAAATCGGGCAAAAATACGCAGTAAATCACTACACATCACTTGATACCATGCTGAACTCGGAAAAAATTGATGCGGTCTTTGTGTGCACCCCTACAATTACTCATTTTGATATTGCCACAAAACTGATCCAGAAAAAAAAATCAGTCTTTGTTGAAAAGCCAATGACTTACAAGTCTGAAGAAGGAATCAAGCTTGCAGATCTTGCCAGAAAAAATGGAGTTACACTCACTTGCGGTTATATTGAGCGGTTCAATCCTGCAGTGGAAACCGTAAAGGAATATGTAAAATCAAAAAAATATGGCGAGCTCATCATGCTGGAATTTCATAGGGAAAACAGAATGCCGCTTCACATCAAAGATGTTGGTATAATTTATGATACGTCAGTTCACGACATTGATACTGCAATGTGGCTTTTTGATGACACCCCGCAAGTAGTCTTTGCAAGATCAGGCAAGATACGACACGACCATGAGGATTTTGCGACAATCATGCTCGGCTTTAAGGACAACAAAGTCGCAATAATCTCATCAAACTGGATAACACCATCCAGAGTGAGACACTTTAATGCAGTGTGCACTGATGGGATAATCTCTGGTGATTTCATATCACAGGAGGTAAAAATTGAAAAAAACCAGGGCTCGGAAAGTCCAAGAAACGAGAAACAAGAGCCACTGACAGTCGAGATTAAGAGTTTTCTTGAGGCATTAGAGTCAAAGACACCACCACGAGTCAGGGCAGAAGAAGCCGTAAACGTAACAAAGATAGCAGAGGCTGCATTGTTGTCAAGTCAGAAGGGAGTGCCAATTTACCTAGACCTAAAATGAACAAAAAAATGATGGACATGCTCGTATGTCCAATTGACAAGCAATTTCCGCTGGAACTATACCAGATAAAGTCAAGCCAAGATGTAATATCAGATGGTGCTCTGTTTTGTACCAAATGCAGCAGGTTTTATCCAATTATTGAGGAAATCCCAATAATGCTGCCAGACGAGCTTCGTGACAAAAAGCAGGACATGGATTTCTTGGAAAAAAACAGGGAAAGCCTGCCTCAGAAAATAATTAAAGACGCAAATCCATGGCATCTGTAGTTTGGTAACTAATTTTATCTCAGACAAGGCAAAACTGGGCAAAAACGTCAAGGTGTGGCATTTTGCGTATGTAGGCGATAACACCACA
>CAYOBG010000201.1:0-2006 GCA_964402265.1 uncultured Candidatus Nitrosotenuis sp.
GTGGATACTGACCCAAACGAGGTAGTCAACCACAAAAACATGGCAAGAATCAAGACTGATCGAGTCCGTGGGGGAGCCTTACGTGTCTTAAATGACGGTCTTATTGGGCGCGCAAAAAAACTGCTCAAAAGAATCGAGCTGTACAAGCTTGACGGCTGGGACTGGCTTGCAGACCTAAAGGGAGCAGTCCAGAAAGGAGAGGAGGGTGATTCTGCAGCAAAACGACTCAAGGAAGTCATTACAGGAAGATCCGTTTTATCCATGCCAAACAAGATAGGGGGATTTCGACTAAGATATGGGAGGGCTTGCAATACCGGCTTTGCCGCAGTCGGGGTTCATCCAGTTGTTGCCGAGATTCTAAACCACACCATAGCAGTTGGAACCCAGATAAAGCTGGATGTTCCTGGCAAGGGCGCAACCATTGCATTTGTAGATTCTATAGAAACGCCAACTGTTAGGCTCAAAAACGGTAATGTGGTAAAAATCCAAAACGTAGAGCATGGCATTAAGATCAAAGACGACATTGAACAGATTTTGTACCTTGGCGACATTTTGATCTCATTTGGAGACTTTTTAGAAAACAATGCGCAGCTGATCCCGTCTGGATATGTGGAGGAATATTGGCTTGAAGAGATATCACAAAAAATACGACAATACGAGGCAAAAACAGAACTAGAAGAGTTTCTGACTAAAACCCCAAGCCTTGAGGAGGCACTGGAAATATCACTCAACTTTGAGATTCCTTTACACCCAAAATACCTCTTTTACTGGGAGCAAATTACACCTGCCGAACTTGGGCAATTACTAAAGCCAATCAAAATAGAAGATGACACCATTACCTATGCAAAGGACTGTAAGAAAATCTTGGAAAACCTTGGAGTTCCACATGATCTAACCGATGAGACCATAATCCTCAAAGAAATCGAGGCAGAAATTTTCTACCAAATGCTATTTTCAAATCCGATTGAGATTGACGAGTCTGACTCTGTCCCGCAAATAATTACTGAGGCGATTGGAATCAAAATTCGCCCCAAATTTTCTACCTCGATTGGAGTCAGGATTGGCAGGCCAGAAAAGGCAGCACCTAGACTCATGAAGCCACCAGTACACACTCTATTTCCAATAGGGGACAGGGGTGGAAGCACACGTGACCTGCTAAAGGCAAGTGTGGGCTCTGGATTTTACTGTAACATCTATAACCGCACGTGCAAAAACTGCAACGAGCCATCAGTTAGCATAAACTGTCAAAAATGTGGCGCTAGGACCATAATAAAGCACACATGTCCTTTGTGTAGGGCAACACTTGATACGCCGTTTTGCCAAAAATGCAAAAAGAAAATTCCGACTCACTCCTTCAAACCATTCCCACTAAAAGAAAAGATAATCTCAGCTCAGGAAAAGATCGGCGTTCGAGTGCAAGAGCCGTTCAAGGGAGTAATGGAACTAATCAATCAGGACAGAATCGCAGAGCCACTTGAGAAAGGCTTGATTCGGCAAAGCCTGGATCTCACAGTATTCAAGGATGGAACGGTACGATTTGATGCCACAAATTCACCACTCACCCACTTCAAGCCCTCATGGATTGGCACATCCATTCCAAAACTGCACGAGCTTGGATACACGCACGACATTGACGGAAATCCTTTGATCACTCCAGATCAAATCATTGAAATCAAAATGCAGGATGTTATCATACCTCATGAGAGCGGCAAATATCTGGTCCAAACCTGCAAGTACATTGACACTGAACTTGTAAAGTTTTATGGTAAGACCTCATTTTATGATGTAAAAAATACTGATGAGTTAATCGGGCATCTGATAATCGGCCTAGCGCCTCACACCTCAGTTGGTATTGTTGGCAGAATCATAGGCTACACTGAAACACATGTCTGCTTTGGCACGCCAAATTGGCATTCTGCAAAAAGGCGTGATGCTGATGGTGATGCAGACTCTATAATGTTACTAATGGATGCACTGCTTAATTTCTCAAGGCAGTTTTTATCGGA
>CAYOBG010000202.1:0-1989 GCA_964402265.1 uncultured Candidatus Nitrosotenuis sp.
CAATCAAACTCACAACTGATCAAATGCGATTGATTTCGCTTTTTCAAAATGTTACGGGCGCATCTGCACGTGATTGTGTGGAAGATGAAAAACAAAACAGAGTAATTTTTGTAGTAAACGAAGGAAAAATGGGCCTAGCAATAGGAAAAGGCGGGGCACACATTAGAAATCTGCAAAATATTGTAAAAAAGAATGTCGAGCTAGTCGAATATTCTGATGATCCTGTCACATTTTTGAAAAACATGCTAAATGCAAAACTTGTAACTGATGTTAAACTAAACAAACGCCTTGATGGCACAACCCAGGCAATTGTCCTAGTTGATGCCAAAAAGAAAGGAATCGTAGTTGGACGCGAAGGAAGAAACGCCGAAAAAGCCAGACTCTTGGCAAAAAGATACTTTGAGATTACAAGCGTTTTAATTAACAGTCCAGACAAAATGATGGAGTGATAGTATGGCAAAGTCACCACTAGGGTTATTCGCAGGACGTGTACTCAAAGCAAAGCGCAAAAAGCAACGCTGGCAAATTGGTACCTACAAAAGAAGACTCTTAGGTCTTAACGTAAAGGCAAACCCACTTGGAGGTTCACCCCAAGCAAGAGGAATTGTTTTGGAAAAAGTCGGCGTTGAGGCAAAGCAGCCAAACTCTGCAGTTAGAAAATGTGTCAGAGTACAATTAATCAAAAACGGAAAAACAGTTACAGCATTTTTGCCACGAGACGGCGCAATGAACTTTATTGATGAACACGATGAGGTCCACCTAGAAGGAATGGGCGCAACACAAGGCGGTGCAATGGGAGATATTCCAGGAGTCAGATTCAAGGTTTTCAAAGTCAACGGCACATCATTACGAGAACTAGTACGTGGAAGAAAAGAAAAACCAAGGAGATAGAACCATGGCAGAAACTCAAAATCTTTTGTTATTTAGAAAATGGGATTTGACCGGAGTAGAAATCAAAGACCCTGGACTCAAAACAGTAATCTCACTGAAAAAATCTGTAATCCCACACACCTTTGGAAGATCCTCACTAAAGAGATTCAACAAAGCAGAGGTAAACATTGTGGAAAGATTAGCAAACAAACTCATGCATTTTGGTAAAAAATACGCAAAAAACACAGGACGAATGGGCGGAAAGAAAGCACGCACCATGAATACTGTAAAGGCAGCATTTGAGATTATACACCTAAAGACTGGCAAGAACCCAATTGAGGTATTGGTTCGAGCAGTTGAATATTCATCACCAAACGAAGACACCACAAGAATCGTGTATGGCGGTACTGCGTATCACGTATCAGTTGATGTCTCGCCACTAAGACGAATTGATCTGGCATTGCGATTTATCGCAGACGGAGTAAAGGAATCATCATTTTCAAATCCAAAATCAATGGAAGAATATCTAGCGGAGCACCTAATTGCAGCATCAACTAATGATGCAGGTGCGCCTTCTATTAAAAAGAAGAACGAGCTAGAAAGAGTAGCACAAGCATCCAGATAGTGAAATTATACAAAAAAAGTAGCCCGAGGCAGATTCGAACTGCCGTCTCGGCGTATCCTCTCTAATGATCCAGAGCGCCGAATCCTTGGCCTGAAAAATTCATTTGACCGCTAGACTATCGGGCTACTGAAAAAACCACAAAGGCCTTACAATATAAAATTTCTATTTCACTCGGACTTCTTTGATTGCAGTTGCATAGTCGCATTCTGCCTTTAGTCTCATGTAGGGGATCAGTCTGTAATGAATGGAATAAAGATCATTTTCTCTAAATAAAATATTTTTTTGCACCAGTGAGACTAGGCCTCTTGATGATATGGTCAGTGGAATATCGAACTTTTGGCATACACTATCTCGCTTTTTTTGGTATTGTAATAAGGTAAAGGCTACCTCATTTAGCTCCAAAATCAAAGGCCAAACGATTTCCTTCCAGACAAATCTACGATTTTGCGTGCCAGATGCGTACTTGCCTTTTTCACTCAAATATTAATAATCTA
>CAYOBG010000203.1:0-1956 GCA_964402265.1 uncultured Candidatus Nitrosotenuis sp.
ATCTGTTAACTCTCCCTCATTTACTACTGGCCTTAGCTGAAGATCTGATGGAACACTGTTGCCTATTTTGCCAAAGACTAGCGCAACCTGGTCCCCTGTTTTCATCATTACGTCTTCTACTGAAAGTGCCTTGCTGTCTGAAGAGTCTATCTTTATTGCAAGATCTTTTTCTGCCGCAACAGGATTTCCATCCTCGTCTTCTAGGTATAGTACCCCAATCAGCTCGGTTTCACCCGTGGCCAAAACCGGTATGGTCTCAAATTGAACAAGCTTGTCGTCCATTAATTCCAAATCCTGCGCTGTTATTTCTTGGGTTTCAATAGTTAATGGATCCTCTGCAGATATTGTCAAATCGTACGTATCCTCAGTTCCTTCGGGAAGTGAATACTGAGTGTATCCAAGGTAAGAGCCTTTTTGTATCTGGAAATATCCCGATGATTTCTGCTTGTAATTTGTGCTATAGTTTGTTGCCTCTGAGTAATCAGAATCAGCAACCTTGTAGTATACAGTAATGTCTTTTTGTGCAATGACTGGCCTGCCAGAAGAGTCCTGTAGTTGTGCTATGACAAACCCCTGCGTTGCGTCGTGAATAGAAAGTGTTGTTGGGTATGTGTACATCTTTATGGTAAGATCCTCATCCTCTTCTACAGTTATGGTGCTACTCTGAGTTTCAATGTCTTGAGAAGTAGTATAGATTATTGCCTCACCTGACTTTTTGATGGTGAATTTGGCGTCTGCAAAATATTCACCCTTTTTTATTAGTAAATTTTGTGATGCAAGTTCAATTATGTCTCTGTTTGCAGTGTTCAACGAAACAACGGTATCCTCTTTTGCAATAACTGGATACTCGTCCTCATCTGCAAGCTCTACTGAGATGTATCCCTCACTTGGGCCGCTTGTCGTAAAGGTATCTGGAGTTATTTTGACTAGGAGTGTTGATGCATGATTCTTGTTGCCATAAATTGTAACTGGGATTTCTTTTGCGTCAAGGCCTGGCGCTGCAAGATATAGTGTAGTAGTACCTGGTTTGCCTGCCTTTACAGTAACATCTGTGACAAATGAACTAGTATCTTGAACTTTTTCTATGTGTAATATGGAAGAATCCAAAGATGTAATGGTAAGGTCATCTATTTTTTTTGGAATTATCTGGCCTCCTTCTACTATGAAGACCTGCATTTTTGCCTGTGAGCCCTCGACTAGCTTTTCAGGTAAGAACCGAATGTCAAATTCTTCTGCAAATGCTACGCTAGTCGTAATAGTATAAACTATCAATGCAGCTAGGATTATTCCTACCCTCAAGTAACCTTTTTTGCTCTAAAAAAATCATATAAGAGGGTGTTTGAGTTTTTTGAACAAATACTACGATATTAGAAAATTTTTTTAAAAAATCATTGATGTTATGGGATCTTCTGGTGACATTGTCCTTAACCAACTAATACTTGTAAATGGTCTGATAAGACGTCTACTTGAAAGTCAGGGAATCAAAAAGGAATTGGAATCACTCTCACAGGAGATGCCATTTGATGTAAAATCAAAAATATACAGCATGTTGAAAATACAAGAAAAAATTCATTCCAAGCTCTCAAAACAATATCAAAAACAAGCAAACGACAAGGATTTAGAATTATTGATTGGAAACTTTCACTACTATGATAAGCAATACGCAAAGGCAATTTCATTTTATGACAAGTCACTAAGGGCAGATCCGAAAAATATTCTGGGTCTAGTAAACAAGGGCATTACAACATCAAAGCTTGGCAACCACAAGGAAGCCATCTCGCTTTATGATAAGGTACTTGACATAAATCCAAAGTATTTTGATGCTTTGCACTTTAAGGGCGATTCACTTGCATTGTTATCAAAACATGCGGATGCCCTTTCTTGCTATGAGAAAACGCTTGCAATAGATCCAAACTATTTTGATGGATTGTACAAAAAAGGCATGGCATTAGCAAA
>CAYOBG010000204.1:0-1941 GCA_964402265.1 uncultured Candidatus Nitrosotenuis sp.
AAAATCCGAATTATACCATTGCAATACTTTCAGGCACTCAAACTAGGACAAAAACGAGTTGCAGCATCTCGGGAATATCTAAACAAGCTAACAAACAATCGGGCAATGCCGGCACTCGCATTACGCGATACCAAATCCGATATCTGGGAGCCAGTTGGTGAGGAAAACCTCTATGCCATAGTGGACGAGTCCAGCGGGTTTGTGCTAACTGACACCAGCGGATATATTGTTGCGTTATGTGACAAGGGCGGTTTTTCAAAGACCATAGCCCAAGGGATTACAAAAGAGCAGCGGGACCAAATTTTAGAGCAGTTTGAAAAAGACAAGATTCCGCAGTTTGTGGGCAAGGTAATCCTGCCTGTATAGTGGGTTGTCCTAGGCGTGTCAAATAATATGCATGGCACAGATTTTAAATTCCGTCCTGTGAGTACCCTCAGGAAATGACGACCAAGTTTTCATCTGATGTGGAGGTTCGGGGCCACCTAATTGACTCCATGATACTGACTAGAATATTTGATGTGATAATGGACCTTGGTGGGGAGTTTGAGGTCTTGGAAATGCAGGTTGGCAAAAAGAAAAAAGAGCCAAGCTATGCGAAATTACAGATTCAGGGAAAGAGCTCTGATCATCTCGATAAGATACTAGAGCAGGTGTACAGGGAAGGCGCAACTGCCACCATTGGAAAAAATGTCGTTCTAAAGGCTGCTCCAAAGGACATGGTAATGCCAATTGATTTCTACAGTACCACAAATAACACTACAGAGATTCTGCTTTCGGGCAAATGGATTCTGGTAGAGAACATGATGATGGACAAGTGTATTGTAGTAAAGGGTACTAGGGCAAACTGCGTTCCGATTAGGGATGTCAAGAAAGGCGACATGATTGTAGTTGGAGAAAATGGAGTAAAGATTACACCACCTGAGCGACCGCGTGAAGGCTCTAACGTATTTGCGTTTATGGGAAGCAGCAGCTCATCAGAGCGACCAACCCAGCACATTGCAAAAAAGGTAGCCGAAGACATTTTCAAGACAAAGAAAAGTGGCGGAAAAATCATACTAGTTGGCGGGCCTGCCATAGTACACACTGGGGCAGCTGACTCTGTTGCGGAATTGATCAGACTGGGATACATTGATGGTGTACTAGCTGGCAATGCTTTAGCTGTACACGATATTGAATATGCTACACTTGGTACATCACTTGGCATGAACGTGCATGATGGTTCTCTGGCTGTCAAGGGACACCGAAACCACATGGATACAATAAACGCCGTGTTCCGTGCAGGCTCAATTGGACAGATGGTAAAGAAAGGAGAGTTGAAGCGCGGTATAATGTACGAGTGCGTGCGCAAAAAGATTCCATTCATTTTGGCTGGTTCCATTCGAGATGATGGACCATTGCCTGATGTCATAACAGATACTGCACTAGCTCAGAAAGAATACAAAAAAGTGCTAAAGGAAGCAAAGATGGTAATCATGGTATCTACGATGCTGCATTCTATAGCAACTGGAAACATGTTGCCGGCAAACGTCAAGGTAATAGTAGTTGATATCAGCCAGCCGACAGTTACCAAGCTAATGGACAGGGGTACATGGCAAGCCCTCGGTATTGTAACTGATGTTGGCGCGTTTTTACCATTGGTATCTCAAGAAGTACGCAAGCTAAAACGCTAAGCAGATCCTGATTCCTTTTCTGCTTCTTCATCTAATGCGACTTCCAACTCTCGTAATGCCTTTTCATCATTTTCTCCGAGTCTTCTGTATTTGACTAGCTTGTCTTGTTTTAGGGAATTTGCTATTATGGCATCAAGGATTCTCTTTTTTGTCCTGATCTGTTTTTCTGCTCGATACAGATTCCATAACTCCTTTTGCACTATTTCGATTTGCATATAGGAATCAACAAGTGGCTTTGTCATACTTGCAGCGATGATATCCTTGCTCCATT
>CAYOBG010000205.1:0-1930 GCA_964402265.1 uncultured Candidatus Nitrosotenuis sp.
CTGCCTTTCCCTGAGTGACTTTGTTTTTGAGGCCTGCAGGATTTACAATCAAACCGCTGACGCCGATTTTGGTTCCGTCAACTCCAGTTACCATACCAAATATGACGTTCTTGTATTGCCCATCAGGTTTTGATGCAAAGACAAAGCTGCCTTCTTCTATCTCTTTCTTTTTGCGGCCGAACATGTCAGGATTTCACAGAGTAGCGTATTTAATTTATCCCAAACAATAGTTCTTAATATTAGTCAGGCAGAGTCTTCACAAGATGAACAAGGACGAGATTCTTGCCAAGTTTTCGTCAGAGCCTGAGAGGTATTATAAAATAAAATTATTTGAAGAGCAGGGATTTGTCAGAAAATCATGTTCTGTGTGTAAGAGATTTTTTTGGACGCTTGATTCAGGTAGAGTATCATGCCCGGATCACTCTGATGACACTTATTCGTTCATAGGAAATCCACCCACTGCAAAGCGATTTGACTATACTGAGGCGTGGAAACAGGTGGAATCATTCTTTGTCAAAAACGGCCACACATCAATTAGCAGGTATCCAGTTGTGTGCAGATGGCGAGACGACTTGTATTTTACGATAGCATCAATTGTTGACTTTCAGAGAGTCATGGGCTCAAAGGTAGTCTTTGAGTTTCCTGCAAATCCACTTGTTGTGCCACAGACATGTCTTAGGTTCAAAGACATTGAAAATGTGGGAGTCACTGGGAGACATTTTTCTAGCTTTTGCATGATTGGCCAGCACAGCATTCCAAACAACAAAGGTTACTGGAAGGACGAATGCGTTGATCTTGATTACAGGCTTTTGACAGAGTCATTTGGAATTGACAAGAACGAAATTACATTTGTGGAAGACGTCTGGGCAGGCGGCGGATCTTTTGGTTCATCACTGGAATATTATGTCAGGGGGCTTGAGCTTGGAAACGCAGTCTTTACTGAATTTCAGGGCGAGCTTGGGAATCACACGACACTGGACCAAAAGATAATTGACATGGGTGCAGGCCTGGAGAGATTTGCGTGGATTACAATGGGAACACCTACTGCATATGACTGCTGCTTTGGGCCAATCACGCAAAAACTGGTACAAAAAATTGGAATTGATTCTGACTCTAAAATTCTGACTAGATACTTTACTGAAATTGCAAGAAACCTGGAGAAATTCCCAGACCTATCCCAAGTAAGAAGGGCTGCAATAAAATCATCGCATCTAACTGAGAATGATTTATCCAAAATGATCACACCCCTTGAAGGAATCTACATGATTGCAGATCACTTGAGGACTCTGATTTTTGCAATATCAGACGGTGCCTTGCCAAGTAACGTTGGCGGTGGATACAATCTTAGAATCATACTACGAAGAATCATGGCAACTATAGACAGACTTGGGCTCAAATTGGACCTAGATGAGCTAATTGACAGCCACATTGATTATCTCAAAAAGACCTATCCAGAACTTGAACAATACCGCTCTGAAGTCAAGACCATAATTGGAATCGAGATGGGCAGGTATCACGAATCAAAGTCCAGGATGGAGAAAATTGCACAAAACCTCAAGTCACAGAAAAAGACACTAAATGTAGATGACATGATTCGACTGTACGAATCAGATGGAGTGACACCTGACTATCTCAAAGAATACCAGGTAATATCGGAGATTCCTGACACATTTTACACCAAACTATCAGAGCTGCACCAGTCCGAAAAGAAAAAGGCAGGCGAGGAATTTGATTTGGATGGGATACCGGAAACGGATCTGTTATTCTACAAGGACGACCCGGCAAAATTTGACGCCAAGGTACTCAAGGTAATAAAAAACAAGTTTGTCATATTGGATAGGACCTCATTTTATGCAAGGGGTGGAGGACAGGAGCCAGACCACGGAAAGATAAACGGAGTTGAAGTAATAGATGTCACAAAACATGGAAA
>CAYOBG010000206.1:0-1915 GCA_964402265.1 uncultured Candidatus Nitrosotenuis sp.
ACACAACTCGGATAGTTTTCAACCAAGTATCTTATCATCTGCTCTCGATGGCCAGACAAATGAATGAGCCATTGTTTTTTATCTGCACTAAGATATTTGGAATTTACACAAAACAAACACGAACCAGACTTCGTTTGTTCTTAACCTCCAGCAAAATTCTCTCTTGATGAGTCTGCTAGGACTTGTGCCTTCAGCTTCATCAGCTGAACATACATGTTTTTTGTGCCAGTAGAACTAATCATATCGTCTATTCTCTTCACAAACGAGTATGTTTCATCAAATGTCATCTTTGATAGTCTATACTTTAGTCCTGCCTGATTTTTTGCAAATCTCCTTATCTCTTCATCGCTTAGCGTTTCATACTCTAGCGCCATTGTTATATCAAGTGTATTGATCATATTTTAAATAGATCTGTGAATCTGTTTTCTTTTATTACAAAAATCATAGTAATATTAAACAAATAATAATCAAACCCAACATTTTCTTTAAATAAGTTTATTGACTAAATTGATTGGCTTGGCATATTCCATGATAGAGTTGTGGATTGGATTCTATCTGCTAATGACACTTCTATCCTATGCAATTCTAACGTCAGGCAACAAAACAATTCCGAAAATAAGGGATGATCAAGATGCACTGCAAATTGTAAAAAAAGTCCTGGAAGACGACGAAATAATGCATTATGAGGTAATATCAATAGTAAGAATGGATGACATCAAAACAACAACTGTCATAATTGAAACCGACGTGCTGGATATTTGCTTGGAACTTGATAATGATTCTGGTAAAGTATTATCCAAAGAAAAACTCGTTGGATGAATTGATTGTGAAAATTTTTGTTAGTATCATCATGTCATATGCGTTAGCATCTAACGTCAACTGAGCTTGTAGGAAAAAATCTCTTATAATTAAAATACTGGTATCAAACATGTCATGCGATGAAAAAACTTGGTTTCTTGTTAATTGGAATTCTTGTGACTGGTGGCTTTGGAGTGTTGGGGTATATCGTTGGCGAGAATTTCCAAAATTCAACCAAAGATAATGATTCACTAGTAGCCGAGGTTGTTCTTGACAAAGGCGCAAAAGTTGTCAGTGCAAGCTCTGATCTATATGACATTCAGATAAAAAATTAGTACTGAATTTTTGTTTTGAATGAAAATGTAAGAGAGAAATTTTAGTAATCGTAATTAAATATTTGTTAGATTTTATTATTTTAAACTATACAAATATTCATAATTATCCAAATGATCTTTATATTTTCAATTGCAGAATTAATACCATGAGCATCCAAGTCAAACGCAAAACGCTGGACAAAGTAGCAATGCTTGTAATGGCTGGAGCAGTAATTGGCTTTTTGGTTGGCTTTGCGCTGTCGTTTCACATGAGCATTTGATCAACACTTCAAGTTCATGCCAACTTGGTTAGTTGTGACTCTGCAAATTTAGCAAATCGCATTCAAATAGATTATTTTGTAAAAATCAAACATTTGTTTAGCTATGTATCATAATTAAAAACGGTTTTTCATTCTATCTTACAATCATTACAGGACAGCTTGCGTGATGCAGTACCTTGTATGAGACACTTCCGAGCATTAGTTCCTTGAGAGGACTCTGGCCACGACTTCCAAGTATTATCAAATCACAATCAAGTCTTTTCCCAATTTCAATAATTTCACTTGCATAATCTCCTTGTTCTAGTATAGTTTCAACCTGTATGTTGTTTTGGAGTGCTTGCTTTTTGCATTGCTCTAGTAATTTTGCTCCATTTTCTCTTAGCTCATCTATTAGCTCAAATGTTGTAGCACTATCTCCACCATATTCCCAATCTAGTACAATGTGTGCGGTGTATAATTTTGAGTTACACTTTTGCGCCAGAAAGACTGCTCTATCAAAGGCCTTTTTTGCGGATTCCGAGC
>CAYOBG010000207.1:0-1907 GCA_964402265.1 uncultured Candidatus Nitrosotenuis sp.
GCCAAAGAGGCTGCTACTTCCAAATCCATACCAGAAACTATAGCTAAGAACTTGAAGTGAGGAACCAGAACATATTCTGCATAACCACCATTTTGAAAAACGCCAAGAGAACGAGGAGCATCACATAGATTGTCATTTCCAACCCTGCACGCAGAACAAATTCCGCATCCAATCCATGGATATACCAAAACATTATCGCCAACACTAATCCCCTGAACGGAGCTTCCGATTTCAGTCACAGTGCCTACTATTTCGTGTCCTGGAATGACTGGGAACTTTACTCCTCTGTCAGTTACCTTCATGAATCCATCACCGGTGTCATATCCTCCTTCCCACAAGTGCAAGTCACTGTGGCAGACACCTACAGCTTTTACCTTTACTAGGACTTCTACATCCTTTGGTGTTGGGGTTTGGACATCAGAGATTACCAGAGGTTTTTCCGGTTCCATGATTCGTGCGGCTTTCAATAGACTTGAGGAACCACAATTACAATATAAGAGTTGACAGAGGACGGCAAAAAAGTAGAGCTTCAAAGTATTATTAAACAAAACTCAAATTTTCCTTATTGAGTGAATCAGAGAACATTTCGCAGGCGCCAGTCAATGTTTTGTTTAATCCTAATACAATAACAAAAAAAGATGTCTGGGAAATAGACATTGTTCAGATCCTAGAGATTCTCATTCGTATCTTAAGAAAGGCAGACAAAAAAGACCTCCGAGTCGCAGGAATGGCAGCGCTTTCCTCATCACTCATCCACAGAATGAAAGTGGAGAGAATCTTTGCACTACAAAAGGCTGCAATGGAGAAAAAGCCGCTAACCCAGAGAACTGATGTTGACATTCAGCTGCTAAACATCCCGTACCGTCATGAATCCACATATCCAGTAACATTAGATGAATTGATGAACCTCTTGGAGAACTTGATTGGTGCAATTGCAAACCCAAGATCACGCAAGGGAGGCCAGCTCAAATTCGAGCCAGTTGAAGCGCCTGACTTTAAGGAATATTTCTTATCACTTGAGAGCATCATTGGAAAATACGAGGAACTAATCTTGCGCAAAATTGAAGCTCAGGGGTTTGGATTTTTGCAAGCAATAATTAAAGACCTGGACTCTACAGACTCGATTCGGTGCTTTTTTGCCATATTGTTTTTGGCAAGAGACCAAAAAGTAGACCTGGAACAGGTAGACGATGACATCAAAATAACACTTCTTAAGGAAAATCTTGGGACCTAGACACCATGAAAATAGAAGACGACAATGAGGCAACCTCACGGCTTGAAGCAGCCCTATATTCTGCAGGAAGACCCCTAACAGTTGAGGAGCTGATCCGGGCATCAGGCACGGAATCCAGGACAAAGACTCTTGCGTTACTTGGAGGAATAGAAAAAAGAACCAAGTCTGCATTCAAGTCAATAGAGATAGCCACATTGCCTGACGGCTCTTATGTCATGCAGCTCAAGCCTGAGCTAAACGATACTGTTCGCAAATTTGCATCACGCCCGATTCTTGCCAAGGCGACACTCAAGACTCTATCATATATTGCGTACATGCAACCAATCTCGTCCAAGCACTTGGTTGAAACAAGGGGAACTGGCGTATACTCGCACCTAAAGGAATTAGAGCAGCTTGACTTTATCTCGCATCAAAATGTAGGTAGACTCAAAATATTTACCACCACTACCAAGTTCCAGAAATATTTTGGAATCAGTGGCGATACTGACATTCTAAAAGAAATATTGTTCAAAAAACGCAAGCCATCACCGCAACCAATAACTCAGCAAGCCTAATTTTGCTTTGAGTTGTGGCGTTGTCTATAAATTAGAGTTCTTCAAAGCCAACCTGTGAAACGATCAACTGAGAATCTTGCAACAAGCAAGATAACTGGCGGAAGACGAGTCCCACTAAA
>CAYOBG010000208.1:0-1895 GCA_964402265.1 uncultured Candidatus Nitrosotenuis sp.
TGATGTCCATAAATGTCAGATCTGGCTTGACATCCTTGTATTTTGTGACTCCCTCCTCGCCATCCTTTGCGAGAAAGACATCATGGCCCATACCTTTGATCATAAAAGCCGTGTTTTCTAACAAGTCCACATCATCATCAACGATCAAGATGGTTTTTGGATTGGTCATTCTCATTGAATGATCCTACATGTCATAAAAAACTTGCTTACAAATTCTTCATTATGCTTTTTGTTCTATTGGAAGTATGATTGTAAAAACTGTTGGATTGTTTTGAAATGATATTGTTCCACCATGTTGTTCCACAATGTTTTTGCAGCTTGCAAGGCCAAGACCCGTACCTTTCTGTTTTGTGGTAACAAGTGGCTTGAAAATATCGGCCAAAACACTTTCTGAAATTCCTGGACCGCTATCCTCAATCACAATTATCGCATTTTTATCAATTTGCTTGACTGTAATTGAGATTCTTCCATTATCTTGACCTATTGCTTGAATGGAATTCAGGATTAAATTGATGAAGACTATTTCCATTTTCTTCTCATCGCAATAGATGGTAGTGTTATTGTCTTCTATGTCGAGTCGAATTGTCTTTGGAATTTCCAATGCCAGCGTCGCTGATTTGATTATTGATTTTATTGGGACCTCTTTGATTGTAAGTGGGGTTTTGCGAACATAATTAAGAACATCTTCTACCTGATGAGACATGCGTGACACTGCCCTATCCATTCTCTGAATCACACTGTTTATCTCAGGTTTGATCTCGGTATTTCTCTTTAGAATGTCCATTCCAGTTCTGATTGTACCTAGGGGATTTTTCATGTCATGAGCCATACTTGCGGCAAGCTCACCAACTGCAGCAAGCCTTTCATTTTTTATGCGTGTGTCTGCCTCTACAAGCTTTTTTTCAGTTTCAAACAGCTTCTTCAGTGATACTTCCATCTCCTTGAATGAGTTCATTATGGTGTTGATTTCGGTAATTTTGCTTGGCTGCGTTTTTGCATCAAAATCACCTTTTCCAAGCATAACTGTTAGCCGTGAAAGCTTGCCCAGCGGATTTGTCACAAAACGTGACAATACGATTCCTAACGCAGTAGCAGAAACAATACCTATCATAGTGGAAACCAAAAAGTTTCTCTCAAGTACCTCAAACCCCTCTACTACCGATGATTCCTGCTCTATTACAACAATCCAGCCAAAGCCGCTGAAATCCTTGTATCCAATGGATGATGCATAGGATATTAAAGACACATTTGGGAAGCCGAACTCAAAGTTTCCATTATCTTCTACCAGCTTGTCAACATACTCCACTGTGGGCTTTTTAGGAAAAAACTCTCCATTTCGATATATTGTATTTCCATTTCCATCCAGAAGCACTACCGTTTTTTTCCCCTCCTGCAGCACATCGACGTCATTTAAGAAATCATGAAACAAAATCCGATAGCTAGCCGCAATCTTGAGTGAGCCAACATAGTTTGAGGAATCATCCAGAATTGGAAATGCAAACAAAAGGATATGATCGTCATAGCTTTTGTCATATTCGATATCACTCACATAATTTTGCATACTTTTTGTAGTCTGCATCCAAACTTCATCTTGTTGCAAACGAGTAGATTTTCCAGTGAATAGATTCGTGTTTATTCCATACTGATTTGTAATGGAGATCTCCGTGATTGTATTTTCATATTCATTATATGGGGAAACAAGCACACGTAATTCTTTTATGATTTCTTTTTTTGTAGAATCAGCCAAAAATGGAGATTCCTCCATCATGACATGTACATTCGTTAAGGATGATGCCGTAAGATTAGAGCCAGTAAAATATTTGTTTGATTCTATTGCAACATTTTGGATTTGTTTTGTTTTTGTTAGGCTTTGCAGAACATTAGTCCTTGAATTG
>CAYOBG010000209.1:0-1885 GCA_964402265.1 uncultured Candidatus Nitrosotenuis sp.
TAAGTTTAGCAGCTGATGATTTCAACAATGATGGTTATGACGATCTTGCAATAGGTGGTAATTCGGAGGGTATTGGAAATAAAAAAAATGCAGGTGCAGTAAACATAATCTACGGTTCATCACAAGGACTCAATGCAACCGCAGTAAAACAAGGCGACGGCCACTCGGATCAAATCTGGCATCAGGACTCTGATGGAATTGAAGGTGAATTAGAGTTGCACAATTTTTTTGGATACTCATTAGCCGAGGAAAAATTAATCTATTTTAGAAATTCCGATTAATTTCAATTTTATTCAAATTTTTATCTAAAAATTCATACAAAATGTTAAATATAAAAAATTCCTATAAGAAACGATGCGGAAGGATGTAAAATCCAACAAATAGTCCGCGCGTGGCTCAGTAGAACAAAATAGTGAACCATGAACGCTCAGGCGTTATGGAAATGAGAGGTGTTCTCTCCAGTTCTGCGCTTGGAGCCACGCCAGCAATTTTCAATCATTTACGTGTGGTTTTTCAAAATATTGCGCAAAATTACACAAATTGTGAAAAGTTTGTTTGCAATAGAGTAATCAAAATTTAAATTGTTATCAAATCAGGTTTAGCTGATTTGAAAAAAGAACTCTTCATTTCCAAACTACCGCACCTGAGGAGACACCCTCAACCAAACGAGGTTATTCAGAGCCGTCTTGAGACCATACAGGGAAATGGGTTTACTTGGACTGATATCCAAAATCCTGACCGTACAGAAATTGAAAAACTGGGGCAGATTTACAATTTTAATGCACTAAACCTTGATGACGCTATATCGAAAATCCAGCTTGCAAAAATCGACAACTATGATAATCACTCCTTTGTCATTCTGCACTTTCCACCCCTTGCCCTCAAAAGAGGGATGTCTAGGTTTAATCAGATTGCAGTATTCATTGGAAAGGACTATCTTGTTACCATACATAATGGCGAGCTAAAGCCGCTAGTTGACATGGTATCTCACTGCAAGGACAACTCCCAATACCGAAGTGAATTACTTGGAAAATCTGCTGGATTTCTGCTTTACAAAATAATTGACGTGCTAGTTGATGATCTACTTCATACGCTACGAAGAATTGTGGAAAACCTAGATGAAATAGAAGATGACGTGTTTGATGAAAATAAATCCACTCCAAAAAAGATATCGCTTCTCAGACGTGAAATTACAATACTTAGAAGAATTGTTCACCCACTTCGCAAAATTGTGCTGGAAACATCAAAGAACACCCAGCGATTCTCAAACCCTGAGGATGACTTGGTCATACACTTTGATGACGTAATTGATCACATTGACAAAGTAGCGGAAACACTAGATGAGGCAAAAGAAACAATGGAAATCTACAAAGACACTGACTTTATGCTGAGTACCGAAAAATCAAACAAGATTCTTGGTGTTCTTACCATAATATTCACACTCACCATCCCGCCTTCAGTAGTTGCCGCAATCTATGGGATGAATGTGCCTCTTCCAGGGGGAATTGAGACTGGCAGCTGGATGTTTCTTGGGCCATACACCACGCTCATAATTGTGCTAATCATATCATCTGGGCCTGCAATTGCCATGCTATCGTGGTTTTACAGGCGTGGATGGCTAATCGACTAATCTATTTCCATGGAAATAGATAGTTTGCGCCCCACCATACTAGAGCTATGGTGATTCCCATTGCAATAAACCAGCCTTTTCCTTGCATAATCGGTGTTTTTTATAGTCGATAATAAATTTGTCCATGATTTCTAGCTGGAGTTAGGTTAATACTGGATCTCAAAACATCGGTTTTTGCGGCCTTCGTAGTACAGTGGCTAGTATAGGGGACTGTGGATCCCCGGACAGGGGTTCGATTCCCCTCGAGGGCCTACA
>CAYOBG010000210.1:0-1883 GCA_964402265.1 uncultured Candidatus Nitrosotenuis sp.
TCTTGATTCTTGCCATGTTTTTGTGGTTGACTACCTCGTTTGGGTCAGTATCCACGCCATCCAGCTCGACTGGCAGGTTGGAAATTACAGTGATAATGTCCTGATCCAAGACATGAAATTGAAAGCTCCCTACGTCTCTTTCATAGACGCGCAACTCTTCTACAAATCTGCCTGTCTCATCATCAAACGCGTTTGCTTGGTATTTTGATAGTCCGACTGACTGCCTGACATGGTCTGCAATCAACATCGTAACTGCAGACTCTGTTCCTCCTGCAGAACGCATTGGTCCCGCAATAGAAACTGAAAGATAGTCAGTTCCATCCCGGTTCTTTTTTATCGTAACACTAGAGATTCCCTGTAAGGGCGCAATTGTGACGCCTTCAGTCACAATTGCCAAGCCTACACGCACGGCATTGTCCAGTCTTTGCTCAAGTGTGGCATCTTCTGGCAAGTATTGCCCCTGAGCAATTTTTTTAGATAGATCCAAGGCTGCTAGCTCCTTTCCCTTGATTTTGAGCAGCTCCCGCAAGGGCTCTGCAATGTCAATGTCGTGCATCTTTGCCACACGGTCAGCCAGATCAAAGGCGATTTTTGGCTCTACAATACCTGAGGAGTCAACTAGTGTAGATTTAGCCCCGGCTGCCTTCTCAAAGGTCTGGTAGGTCTTTTCAGAGAGTTTAGAGTAATAATCTAGGTAATAGTTAGGCATTGGAACCCCCTTAATTCGAGAGATTGCCGTATTTTCTGACATGTTATCTCTTTAGATTCTTGATACTATTTGCTATTTCGGCTAGTTTTTTGAGGCTATCCTTTTCCTTCTCAAGCATTGTTCCTATTACTAGGGCGTCGGCGCCTGCCTTGACAAGATCCGTTGCTGTCTTGGCATCACGAATGCCTCCACCAACTATGAGAAAGCCCTTGAACAGCTTGCGAACGGTTGCAACCATTTGTGGTCTAACGCTTTCCTTTGCCCCAGATCCTGCCTCCAAATAGACGAATCTCATCCCCAGAAACTGGGCTGCAAGTGAATAGGCACCTGCGATGCTTGCCTTCTCAAAGGGAATGCCTTTGGCAGCCCCTACAAACCAGGCAGTTGTACCCTCACCTATGATAATATAGGCAGTAGGTAGAGGCTCTAAGCCGAATTTGAGTACACTTGGAGCTCCAAGTGCCTGTGCCTGAGTGATAAAGTATGGGTTCTCCGAGTTCATCAGCGAGCTAAACAAGATGGCATCTGCGTGTGGAACCACTCCGGTTACATTACCTGGAAACAAAATAATTGGAATTTTTATTGATTTTTTTAGAGTTTTTACAACCTGTGCCATCTCCAGCTGATCAATTGCAGAAGAGCCTCCAACTAGAATGGTGGCGGCGCCAATCTTTTCCACCTGTTTTGCCAGCTTGACAGATTCCTTGATCCTTGATACCTCAGAATCAATTAGTACAAACAGTAATGCCCCCTTTTTCTTGCGGGAATCATGCAGGTATTGCTCTACTTTACCCATGACTCTCGTTTGAATCAATTGTTTTAAAGTTTAATTGATATGGTGGTATACAGATCTGTATAGCTATGGCAGAGATTGGTGATTCCAATTTTAATAATATTATCAAACAAATTATCAAAAAATCTCTGTTTACAGAGCGACAAATTCAAATTATTTTAAATCAGAAAAACCTCTCCGAGTTCGATTTTAACATCTCAAAGGGCGCATATTTCCGCCAAGTAGGCCAGTCCAGAGACAAGTTAATGGGTCTATTTTATTCAATCATTTTACTTCGAGGATTAGGAATACTACTCCCTGATGATATTGATGTGATATCCAGGCTTGCAGAACAGGTTTCTGTGATAAAAGATAGTGATGTTTTTCCAGAAAGAGAGGAAC
>CAYOBG010000211.1:0-1837 GCA_964402265.1 uncultured Candidatus Nitrosotenuis sp.
TTAGCATATCATCCACCAGCAAAACAATTTGTTGGCTATGGAATGGTTAATGCTTCTCAAGGTCAAACATATAGCGCACCCCCTCCGCCCCCACCGCCACCTCCACCACAACAAGCGTCATCACATTCACAGCAATCTGGAGCTCAAAAATCAAGAAAACAAACACTAGAAGAATATGAACGAAATTATCTTTCTAGAGTAGAGCAGGATCGACAAGAAGCAAAGAAGGCTTCACAGGCGGCAGCAGCTGCAAAAGCATCACAAGCTTTAACTAGAGGCACTATGCCACAAGGTTGGAAACCATAAAACCCTCTTTTCATTATTTTATTTAATTTTTAAAAGCTTCAAGAACTTCCTTTGAGTGACCAGCTGGCTTGACCTTTGGGAAAACTTTGAAAACTGTTCCTTTTTCATTGACAAGAAACGTGCTTCTTGTAACTCCCATGTATTCTCTTCCCATAAACTCTTTTTTGCCCCACACGCCAAACTTTTTTGCAACTTTGGCATCTGTATCAGAAAGTAGTATGTATGGAATTTTCATCTTTTCACAAAACTTTTTGTGAGATTCTACATCGTCTTTGCTAATTCCAATTATCTCGATATTTTCATTTTGAAACTTTTTGGAATTCATCTGCCTCTGTAGTACATCCAGGAGTAAAGTCCTTTGGATAAAAATAGACCACATATTTTTTACCTTTGAAATCAGACGATTTGATGGTTTTTCCATTTGCATCAGGAATCTCAAACTTTGGGATAGGATCGCCTTCCTTTATCATAATGCATGTGAACAAAAAGTTCCCTAATTAATTATTTTTTAACAAAACAGAATTTCTGTCTAATCCGAATCTTTTATATGGTAATTGACGGCGGTTTTGGATGTTGGTCAACGGTAGAGCATGGTTTGCAGAGGCAGTAGCTACTTATGCATTGGTATTTTTCGGCCCACTTTCAGTCATTCTGTCAGTAGTTGCATTTGGAGACGGCCTTTCTGTTAACTCAATAATCATGATTTCACTTGCTCATGGGGCAGCAATTGGACTTATGGTCTATACTTTTGGTCATGTTTCAGGCGCTCACATCAACCCTGCAGTTACCATTTCAATGTTAGTAACAAGGAGAATTGGCATTATAGATGGAATAGGTTACATCGTTTTTCAAGTAATCGGAGCAATAGCAGCAGCCTTTTCTCTAAAAGCAATTTTGCCAGATATCGGCTCAAAGGTAAATTTTGGTGTGCAGGGAGGACCAAGTGCACTTCTAAACAATGACGCAATGTCAGGTCTGGGCGTTGAAATGATTCTTACATTCTTCTTGGTAACAGTAATCTTCATGACTGCAGTTCACAAAAAGGCAGCTGCAGGAATACAAGGCATTTCAATTGGTGGTATGATATTTCTTATACATCTTGTCGGTGTTCCATTGACTGGTGCATCAGTTAACCCTGCAAGAACATTAGGACCTGCAATAGCATCCGGATTTTGGGAATTCCACTGGATATACTGGGTAGGACCAATTATTGGCGGAATAATTGCTGGACTGATCATGAACTATGTATTTGTAAAAAAGGCAGAATCAGCATAAATCATTAACACATTCCAAACGTTTTTAAAAATTTGAACAAGCCAAGTATTGGGCTCGTTGCACAGCCAGGACAGTGCGGACGCTTGCGGAGCGTCAGGTCGAGGGTTCGAATCCCTTCGGGCCCGCCTAACTTAGTTTGACGAGTCCCTCGATTTCTTGAAACATTATTGATCGGTAGAAGCCATTGGAGTGGCTGCTAAACTCCTATCCAAATTTCTTTCTAATTTTCTCAATGAAGTGCAAAATAATAATAACA
>CAYOBG010000212.1:0-1825 GCA_964402265.1 uncultured Candidatus Nitrosotenuis sp.
CTATAGTATATCCTACACAGCGAGCGGACTTATTCCCACTTGGATGGCCACGCGGTATCTTACTGTATGGACCACCAGGATGTGGAAAAACAGTACTAGCTGCTGCTACTGCAAATGAAATTGATGGTTACTTTATCGTAGTTGATGCCGCATCAATGATGAGCAAGTGGCTAGGAGAAGCTGAGAAAAATGTCTCCAAAGTATTCAAGCTAGCGCGTGGTTATGCAGAAAAGGAAAACAAGCCCGTCATACTATTCATAGATGAAATCGACTCGCTCCTCGGGAACAGAAACTCTGAGGTTGGAGGCGAGGTCAGAACAAAGAACCAATTCCTAACAGAAATGGACGGAATCAACGGCAAAGGAAAGGACATCAAAATGTATGTAATTGGCGCTACCAACAAACCATGGTCACTTGACTGGCCATTCCTGAGACGATTCCAAAAGAGAGTCTATGTTCCATTGCCGACACTTGAGGCAAGAGAGGCACTCTTTGAGCTATACACAGCACAACTAAAGAAAGACGACAAGGTAAAGCCAATGGAGTTGGCAAAAATATTTGATGGATACTCTGCATCTGATGTCAAGGATATCTGCCAGAGCGCACAACTAAGAATAGTTAACGAATTATTCATGCAGCCCGGATATCACGAGCCAGTTGAAGGCGAGATTCCACCACAACCACGAGAGCTAACCGTTGCAGACTTTAAGGAGATAATGGCAAGAAGAAAGCCAAGTGTCTCAATGGATATGATTCGCGCCTACTACAAGTGGAGCGAACAGTTCAGGGCGCTATAGTTCCATTTTGGCATAGAAAATCCCCAACAAAATTCCACCCTTCCTATATCTAATCTCAGTTTTACCATATCAAATTGAATGGTATGGATTTGAGCCCAAATGGCCGCCTTGGACTGATAGTATCAGTCATGGTTTTGTTTGCCGCAGGCTCTGTCATATCTAATGTTAATGCAGAGACAATGCAAATGTACGTTCAGGCCATGCCTCGGCAATGGCAGGACCAATATGGCGACATTTTATCCCAGGCAACGCAATACTGGGAGAAAAGCATTCCAGGGGTAAAGTTTGAGACTAGCAATCAAATCGACAAGTCTGATTTTGTTGTGGAATGGACCAGCCAGAACGGACAAGGGAAGCTGGGATACTATTCTACAGACACGTCAAATGATTATGGCAAGCCAGTGATGGCAATAACACTAGGATTTTTTGAGGAAGGAAAATGGCGACTAGTTCCAGCAGAATCAGTACTACTAGTAACAGAGCATGAGCTTGGACACTTGCTGCAAATCCAGCACAGCACAAATCCTGAAGATATCATGTATCCAACCGTAGATGACTACGAATCAGTACAATCAGTCTCTGAGCAAACTATAGCAAAATCTACCAATGTGGACTGGCACGCACTCTCTGAAAAACAACAAAAAATGGCAAGTGAAAAAATCCTTCCACTGGAATCTCAAGTAAATGATGCATATTCTGTATTGAGTTCTACATCATATAGCACCAAGGCAGCAAACGACATCCTAGATAATGCATGGATGTCATACTGGTGGGCAAAAAAATACCTGGCTGACTCTGAAAAAGCCCAGACTGATGCAGGTGCATTTGTGTTACAATCTGACTTTGAAAATTCGTACGCAAAATTCAAGGAATCATATGATTCCGCAAAGAAAGTAGAGCAAAAAATACAGCAAATCACTGAATCTATTGAAAAGGCAAACAGCCTATCATAGAACCTGACTTTCTGCGATCAGATTTTCTTGTACCGATCAGACCTCAAAAAACTTAAATCATCATTAAAATCCAAA
>CAYOBG010000213.1:0-1785 GCA_964402265.1 uncultured Candidatus Nitrosotenuis sp.
TATATCCTAGAGTGTGATCAGGATGATCAAACATTGAGTTGGTATAAAATGGAATTATTCTGTTAATTATAGGGCTTTGAGTTTTTTTAGCATCTCATAGCCATTAGCCGGAAGAAATGTTTCTGGATAGCAGTTAAGCATGTAACCATTGTTGATTTCATAAAAATTCCAAGAATCACAATTCCAGTCTTTTCCATATTGAGAGTTGATATGATTCCAATCAAATCCGTTTTTCACGTCGGGTGTTGGATAAGATGGTCCGCGTATTAATGTAACAGAGTTATTTTCATAGTCTGCACTAACTTGGGAAGACAATGCGTCTGGATAAAGGTAAACTACCTTTGGGTGTTTTGTAATGGCATCAAACTCGGCCTTTGTTACAAACTCATTATGCAATAAGACCACCTTGTCAAACTGTTCCAGTATAGCTGGGTTTTTATCAATATCTGTGTCATCTATTACCTGGTATCCGAGAAATTCCAATATTCTGAATCCATTTCCGCTTGCCGAAAATGTCTTTTCGTATACTTGGTGTAATTTTACACTCGTACAAGAATCGCAATAGCCAGAATAATAGTCATGAAATCCTTTCCAATCATACGCGCTTTGCGTAAAAATTGGATAAACTAGAGCTGTTTTTCCATCAGCTCGAAGATCATCATAATTTGTATAATATTCTAATTCTGGCAATTTTGTTTCAGTATACGCTGTAAAGGAGTTTTCTGGAATAGAGGTATCCGCTTTGGAATTATTAACCACCATAAATGCTAGCATGAGTAACATTGTTGCAGTCATACTAATCATAATACCGTTAAAGCGGCTAAGCATTGCTTAATGATTTTTTATTAAATTAAAAATCCCAATTTGTTCAAATCGAAAACATGAATAATAAAAATGGTATTTCTTGGAAATCAGGACGATTATCCAAGATCTACTACGCTATGAGTGATGTTTGGTACTAATCTCTCAACTGTGAGCGGCGATCCGGTAGGAACTATAACCTCAACTTTGATGTTATCTAATGCTGCTGGTCTTTCACTTCCTTTGTAGGCAATTGCAAGAACTGCATGTTCACCTTGGTCCAAAATGCTGTTATTGTTTAGGTTTACAGCAAAATAGATCACTGCGGCAGTAGCATCTACTGCGGTGTTACTGGTGATTGGATTCACATTAAGATGTCCAGCTTGTGCAGCAGCCTGCATTGCGGTAGTCAGATTAGAGTAACTACCACTAGATAAGACTCCAGTCATGATATTATCATATTCTACCGTATTACTGAAGTATTTTACAGCCATTGTGGTATTGCCCAAGTTGATTGAAGAACCACCAGAAGCGAGTTTTAATGGAACTGCTGTTACATTCAATTTACCTGTAGGAGATACATCGCCTGCACCTGTTACTTTGCCTGCAATTTCTAGTGCACTGCTAGATTCCTCCAGACTTGATATTATTGCTGTCTTTGCTCTTTGTGTTGTAGAGAAACCCATGTTGAGAACGACAAAAGCTAAAGCTGCTGCCACGATTACAAATGCAATCATAACAATTGCAGACTCTACGCCTATGACTCCTCGGTGGGCTGGTCTGTGTCCTTTTCTAACAAGTTTCATTGGTTTTGTATAATACCAAAACGGTATATCCTAGAGTGTGATCAGGATGATCAAACACAAATTGCAACAATAGAAAGCAATTTACTAATGAAACTAGCCTAGATTGACTACTTGATTTGATACTGATGGCACTTGTCTTTCTATTGTCAGTGCAGCACCTGTTGGTACAAGAATTTCT
>CAYOBG010000214.1:0-1757 GCA_964402265.1 uncultured Candidatus Nitrosotenuis sp.
TATACTCACTCTGGCAAAATAATCGAGCCTCTATACGACAGGCTAAAGAGCCACATCCATACTCATTATCCAAAAACCATACAAGATGAAATGCAAATAATACTGCAAGAAGCAAAAATCACGGACTGTCTAGTTCCAATATTTGTTCTAAAGATTTTGGCAAATCTAGTCCACAAGGCTCGAGCAAATCCAGAAATCAACCAAGCAAAGGGAGTGAGTGTCAGACTGGGAATACATGGATTGGAGTTACTCGTTGGCGAATCAGAGCGAACGCGTGCAATATCACACCAGCACACGCCAGTTCCTAGACATTCTGATATGTACTGTCTAGGACAGATAGCAAAGTTTGAGCTATCCGAAATAGATGACACACTAGAAAACAGGCGCAAGGTATTCGAGTCAATGCTTGAGGATTCCATCAAGGAAACATGTCTTGAATATGTACAAGGACTCTCACAAGAGACACTGGATTCAGTAAAGCAAGAGTTTTCAGGAAAAACCTTTCAGGTATCGCAAAAAATGGTTTGGCAAAACGGCCTAGTCTCTTACCAGAATCAGCTGCAAGGCTTTTCACAATTGAGCAGTCTAGTGAACTCAAAGTCAGACCAAATAAGAAAAGAGCAGTCAAGTTTGGCACAAACCATTTCGAACAAAAACATCATTCCAGATCAAAAAACAGACAATGAGCTCAAGTCTGCTGTTCTAGAAATAATACTTGATGGATTATGCCTTGTAACGCCAAAGGTAATTGACAAAAAAGAAGCAGGCTATGTCGCAGCGTAATTTTACAAATTTTGTGTACTATTCCAGTACTGAAGAAAAAAGGCAAGAAAACGACTCGCCCAAGGAAAAACTAGACCAAAAAACACTGGAAAAACTACTCCAAAGCCTGGCAAACCAATCAATGCGGGAAAAGTCACCTACATTAGACGAGCTTGAAGGCATTCTACAGGGAAATATCGAAGAGACAAACTCGCACCCAACCAAAACAGAATCATCTCAAAGTCCAAAGAGTGATGACACAAAATCCATAGTGCGATATCTCTTGGAGAACGGATACCTCAAGGACGAAAAAAATTGGCTAACAAAAAAGGGATTCTTTGCTATAGGAAATCAGATCCTGCGTGATATCATGAATGATCTAAAGACAGGTGACTTTGGGTTACACGAAACAAAGTCAGTCGGCGGAGGAACCACGGTTTTAGACACTACAAAAAAGTTTGAGCTTGGAGGTGATCTGAAATTACTAAACGTTTCTGCAAGTCTGCTAAATACCATACAAAGGATAACAAAAAAGGGTGCAGACCTCAAGTTTCCACTAGACCTAGACATTGACGATTTTGAGGAATTTGAAACAACTGAAGACGTTAGCGCATCAATTGTGTATTGTATAGACTTGAGCTCCACAATGAAGTCATCACTGACAAATTCCGGAATGAGCAGAATCGAGGCGGCAAAAAGGGCGCTCTGGAGTCTTTATGTTCTGAACAACAAGTTCTTTCCAAATGACTCCATTTCAATAGTCGGCTTTGCGTCAATGGCATCTGTTGTAAATCCATTTGATATTCCGTTTCTCAAAACATATGACGCAAATGACGAATTTCTCCACTATACCAACTATCAGGCAGCACTACGACTGGCAAAAAAAATTCTGCAAAAAAGCAACGCAAAAAACAAGAGAATCATACTTGTCACTGACGGACAGCCAAGCGCGTGCTTTGTTGATACTGATTCCCAAAAAGACGCGATTCTCTCCG
>CAYOBG010000215.1:0-1734 GCA_964402265.1 uncultured Candidatus Nitrosotenuis sp.
GTATAATGGTATAATCTTAGGTATTAACTAAAAGAGTCCTTCAACACTCATAATCGTCATCAAAAATCAGATGGCTTTTCCGACCTATCATCAGGACCCAACTTTGGATTTAATGTGTGATATTTTAGTTCTTAACTCTTTATTCTCATTACTTTGGTTCTGTCCATTACTTTCCAGTATTCGACAGTCTGTCCTTGCTCTAGCTTGCCTTGGACTTCTTCGTCAATCATTTGTACATCTATTGTCTCAAAGGTTTCGCTGTCCATTAACTGAACTTGGTCGCCAGTAATCGATATGATTTGTCCTGCTCGTTTGTCAATCAGAGGAACGTGTACCTGCATTGAAACCGGGCTTACGTGTGGTCTTTTTTGTCCGTCAAAGATTCCAACACCTACGATTCTTGCTTTTGCTGCGCCGTGCTTTCCGGGTTTGCTGGTATCATATTCAATGATTCTGCATGGTTCACCAGAGGGCTGATCAGATACTGGCAAGAGAATGTATGAACCGATTTTTAGTGAACCCAAATCTGCAGGCTTACTCATACTGTGACCAAATTATACTCAGTATTTAATATTTATGAAGAGGATCGGATCACTTTAGTTTTTCAAGAATTGAGAGTCCAACCAAATTGTTCATTGTGATTCCTTTTCTGCAAACGTTTCTGCGGGTTTGCTCGCAGTACTTGTTTACGCTTTGATGGCTTTTTTGGCCAGACACTTCCAGGACCACGATGTTGTCCTTGTATGGAAATGTGAATTTTGGCGGCTCGCTAGAATACGACATGATATTACCGGTGGTTGCCTTGCGCACTCGATCATTTTTTGATACCACCATTGCAAGATCTGACATGTCCTCATCAGATTTTGAATATTCCATGTAATACACTGAGACAAAGTTCATTGTACCATCCACATCACGCTCGAAAAGCTCGCTGTTTGTGTTAAAGACAAACGAGGTCTTTGTTTGTGGGCATTTGCCAATATCCTTAGTTATTTTGGTGTCGTTTGTGAATTTGGCAAGTAGATAGTGATTTGCATATGATGGAAAGTAAGGCTTGCTGTCTTCTGAGAAGGTGGCAGTGACAAAATACATGTTTTCAATGTTTTTTGATTCAAGCCAAGAGTCCTTGATCTCAATTGATTTGTGGTCATGCATATACGGGACACATGCATAGCCATCAAGTGTGGGTTCTGACACTGAAAAATTGCATCTTCAAGATTATTTAACGCTTTTTTGATCTCTAGAAACATAGAATCGGATTTTGTGCTGATCTGCTGATCTCTTATCAATACCTATTTAATAGAAGTTCAAGCGAAATTTTTTGTCCCAAGCTAGCTCAGCCTGGTAGAGCTTCCGGCTGTAGTGGTTGGCCATTGGCTAACTGAAATCAGCCTACCTAGGCATACACAGATACCGGAGTGTCGAAGGTTCAACTCCTTCGCTTGGGACTACACTTTTTTTATAAAATGTCACTACAAAATATTCAAAAGCCACTTGTTTTCCTCTGAATGTAATGAGTGGGGAAGCATGGTCAAACCTAGACAAGGTCGATCAAAAAATAATAGAGATTCTAAACACCAACGCCCGCACCCCTTCAAAGGACATTGCAACTGAGCTAAGAAAGTCAGGCCACGACGTATCCGATAGGACCATACGAAAAAGAATTGAGCGATTGGAAAAATCAGGAATCATCAAAGGCTACAAGGCAGTGCTAAGCGATGTCGCAGAAACCAA
>CAYOBG010000216.1:0-1733 GCA_964402265.1 uncultured Candidatus Nitrosotenuis sp.
GGTTTGATGCCATCATGCAAGTTGATTGTCTGCTAGGTAACCCACCCGCTGGAGCCAAGGAAGGTATAAGGCTAGTAGTCCAAGGTGCTCTCAACTTTAACAAGGAGGTTAGCGGAGATACACTTTATGTAAGGTTACCTTAGGTTTGGTATAAGTTAAATTTTAAACAGTCCATCTTTATATAGGGATGGACTGTTTTTTTAAGAAAGAAAAATCATCAAAAATGATTCCATGAAAATGTTTCTTACCTGATAAAATAGTGGATTCTCTTGTAAGAGAAGGAAAAGAGGTGAGAAACTATGAACTATGTTGGAATTGATTTACATCGTGATTTTTTTGTTGCAGTAGTACAAGATGAGAATGGTACAGAGTTGTTCAAAGAACGCTACAACAACAGTATTGAATCAATCGAACAGTTAATGGAACTGTTTTCAAAACCACCCTTGATTGTTGTTGAAGCAACGAGAAATTGGATGTGGTTTATTGCTGCTTTGCAAGAAAGAGGTTGCCGAGTACAACTGGCGCATCCTTTTCGACTCAAAGCAATTGCATCAGCCCGGATTAAAACAGATAGTATTGATGCTAAAACGCTGTGTGATTTACTTCGAGCAGATTTGATTCCACAATCATATATTTCCAATGCAGAGGAATTGGATAACAGAGAGGTATCCAGAGCACGAATTAATGTGGTTCATGACCAGACAATGCTGAAGAATCGAGTCCTGGCTATTTTGAGTAAGGATAATTTACGATTTAATGGTACTGATATGTTTGGAGTTTCTGGAAGAGCATGGGTTAAAGAGCAACCACTCTCTGAGGCAAAAATGGGGGTAATTGAGATGTATCTTAATAGGCTGACAAATGTTGCTGATGCAATCAAAAAACTTGATAGTATTGTCAAACAAAGAAGCAGTAGCATCCCAGAAGTAAGACTACTTCAAACCATTCCTGGTATCGGGACTACTACTGCTTTTTTACTGGCAAGTGAAATTGGAACAATCAAACGATTTCCCAATGCAAAGAAATTTGCCAGTTACTTTGGATTGGTTCCCCGATTATCTCAATCAGGAAACCATGCATATTATGGCAGAATTACAAAATTAGGCAACCCTTATGTCAGATGGAGTTTGGTACAAGCAGCGCATAGACTTGTCAGAAGTGACAAAGCATACAAGAAATTTGTTGACAAAATTTCTTACAAACAAGGGAAGAAAAAAGCCATTGTTGCATTAGCGAGAAAATTAGCAACAATAGTCTATGCAGTATTAAAAGAAGAAAGAGCGTATCAAAAAGAGTACAAGAAAAACTATGTGGTCTGTCCCGCTATTATACCTGAAAGTCAGTCAACTGACTGAGCTTTCGTTCGAAATGAATGGGAAGACCTCTGAGGCTTGATGGCTGTTGAATCTGAATCATGTGGGAATCCGTCAGTTGGCGGAGACACGAATAGATGCCTAACAATTAGGTTTTAGCCCATCTGTTCTAACAGTATGGTACAATCTGTCGCGGAGAAACATTTTCATAGATGATATAATGCGAAACTATGGGAGAACAACATGCTAGAAAATTTCCTACTGATAGAAAAGCCGGAGCTGAAAGAACTACTAATTTAATTAGTTGGAAGTCCATAGGTCTACGGGTCGATACTTTCTTTTACTCACCAGATATTCAAGAAGTTATGCTCCGTGCTCTAACTTCACCAAGAATAGAGCATAATGGCATGACATACATCC
>CAYOBG010000217.1:0-1715 GCA_964402265.1 uncultured Candidatus Nitrosotenuis sp.
GAAACAAGACAGAATGTTGTATCTGCGTGAAGCATGGAGCTCACCACGTCACTGAGATTATCAAGTGGCGTGCAGCTTGCCATTCGGTTGGTGCCAAGATTTCCAATTGGTGATTCTAGTCTGTGTATTTGCTTTGAGCCAATGTCTTTTTTTCCAACTCGTTCAAGGGGTAAAACTGTCTGGAGTAGGTGATACGACGTTAATACCTGCAAGACCTTGTTTCCATCAACTACTGGTAAGTGATCAAATCTTTTGCTGGACATTATTTTTCTTGCAGTGCCAAGCGGAGTTTTTTTATCTATTACGATAGGATTTGGTGTAAAAACCTGATTTGCCCTTATCCATCTGTTGTCAAGTGAGGCAATTAGCTTTAGGATGTCTTTTGCGCTAACAACTCCTATAATATTACCGTCTTCAACTACAGGCACTGCCCTGATTCGGTTGTGTGCAAGTATGGTGACTGCTTTTTCTATTGAATCACCTTTCTTTAGGCTTGGAATCGGATGCAAAAAAGACCTGACTTTCATGTTGGCAATGTCTTTGCCTAAAAGAAGGTCCCTCGTGTTTACGCATAATGTTGCGCCTTTTTCAGTATAAAACGCATCAAATGCATCACTTTTTGATAACGTACTCATAACATGGGAAATTGTTCTTGATGGATCTACTAAGAGAGGTTCGCTGATTAGCGAGTCAATCTTTGTGTTCATTATTCCATCAAAGTGTTCATGGATTACATCTAAGCTCATATCATTGCTGAATTAGAAAGGGAATTAAATAAACGGTACAATTTCCAGATATGATATTCAGATCTGATATTCTTCCAGTTGTATTTAAAAACTGGATTATAATGTGATTGCATGAAATTAAAGAATTCAAGCTTAGATCAGGTAATTAGGAATCCAATCACAGTTACACAAAACATGACTTTTTTAGAAGCAAGGGAAGTGCTGCTAAAGCATCATGTTGGCCGTCTGCCAGTTCTTGATAGCAACAAAAAGCCGGTAGGCATAATCACAGAAAAAGACTTTGTCAGGGCAATTTACAAGATTAGTGGAAGATCAGTTGATAAAATTCTAGTCAAGGACTTTATGTCAAAGAATCTGATCACAGTAAAAAGAACCGACACCATTTATGATTGCGCAAATTTGATGAGAACCCATAAGATCAGCTCCATCCTAGTACTAGACAATGATAATTTAGCAGGAATTGTCACAAAGACGGATCTTGCATCAGTATTTTTGACACAGTCAGTTGGGCCACTCAAAGTATCACAAATCATGACACCAAAAGTCGTAACTGTAATGCCTGCAGATTCTTTGCTTTTAGTGGAAAACCTTCTTGTGAGATATCGCATTTCACGCATAGTAGTTGAGCGAAATAAAAAGCCAGTAGGCATAATCACCAACAGAGACTTTCTTCCCGCAAAGATGCCAAAGTGGATTAGGGAATTTGCAGACCCAAATGAGGTCGAAAAATACAGGCTTGATCCGCGTCCAGATGAATTTAGAATGAACCAGCTTTCCTACATTTTATCATTTAGGGCAGAAGACATCATGACCCCAAATCCAGTCACAGTTGGTCCACATGAAGATGTATCAGTTGCAGTTCTAATTATGATTAGAAATGGAATAAGCGGGCTTCCAGTGGTAAGAAGATCACTTTTGTGTGGAATACTCACAAAGTCAGATATTGTAAGGGCGATTGCAAGCTAGTTT
>CAYOBG010000218.1:0-1694 GCA_964402265.1 uncultured Candidatus Nitrosotenuis sp.
GATGAGGCAATAGAGCGTGCAAAATACTACAAAAAGATTGGTGCAGATGCAGTATTCGTAGAGGCCCCAAAGTCAATTGATGAGATGAGGAAAATAGGAAAGGAGATCAAAGCACCACTTGTTGCAAACATGATAGAGGGAGGTGCGACGCCCATTCTTTCTGCAAAACAGCTGCACAAAATGGGCTTTAAGATAATTTTGTACCCACTTTCTGTTCTTTACGCCAATACGTACGCGTCACTTGCCATACTAAGGGAGCTAAAAAAATCAGGCACCACATCAAGACTAGGGAAAAATGTCGTAAGATTTGATGAGTTCAACGATATCGTGGAATTATCAAAATTTAGAAATCTTGAGAATCGCTACAAGCGAGGATAAATAAAAAAGTCCAAGTAAAGAAACCCTCTAAGATGATGAAGTGTTTCTCTTTACTTCGATTTCTATTGTGGATACGTTTCGTGACTTGCCGTCTTTGGATTCGAGTTGTTCAGAGCCTATCTTTATTTGGCCAATAGAGTATCCAGCATTTTCTGTTTTTCTTGAGATGATTTGTGCTACATCTACTGCACGTCCAATGCTTAGTCCTCTGGCTTTGATATGCACTGCTGGAAGATTAGCCAACTGAATTAGCGTAGATGTTACATACGCCATCAATGGTTTCTTGCCAATGAAAATTACGTCTCTGTTTTCGGACATGCACTGTTAACTATATATGGATAATTTAAAGCTAAAAACAAAATTCTTGTGCAATTCAAAAATTTCTTATTAACTGATGTCTAAATGAGTGTAAAGATGTACACATTTGAGCAAATCGAAAAAATTGTACAGTCTGACTCACATGAAGAAAAAATCAAAATATTGGAATTATTATCAGATACATCAGATCCTAAAATCTTAGAGATGGTAATTCAAGAGCTTGACGATCCCGATATCGAGGTAAGAGGTGAGGCATTTAGTTCATTGTTATTAAATGAGAATGAGATTTCTGACATGCTTTTGCAAAACCTAAAAAATCAAAGCAAAAACATTCGTGGCTATTGCGCACTGGTTTTAGCAAACAGAAATGAAAGAAGTGCAATTCCAGACATTATTCTACTAACTGAAGATGAAAGCGCGATGGTGCGCTCATGTGCAGTAGGAGCTCTAGGACATCTTAAAGCAGATGAGGCAACTTTTGCAATACAGAAATGTCTAGATGACTCCAATGTAGAAGTCAAAAAGAGTGCAATCAAGTCATCAATAGACATCAAGGACAGATCTTTACTATCAAAGCTTGATGCGCTTTCAAAAGAAAATGATCCTGAAATAAACAATCTTGTGATATTAGCTAGAAATAATTTGTAAGTGGACCGGGAGGGATTTGAACCCTCGATCTCACCCATGCCAAGGGCGTATCCTACCAGTCTAGACGACCGGCCCACAAAATCAGAAATAGATCTGATCGTCTTTCAAGTTTTCAGATTGATTATTAACGTTTAGCTGAAAAAAAGAAATTTGATTATCATTTAACATAAAATATTTAACCGTCATCTAACAGGTCTGTCTGTGGTAGTAGAAAATAAAGCAACCATTACTTATGTTCAATTACTAAAAGAAGACCTCGCAATTTTCAGACTCGTTCCAAATGACGGAGTGATTCCAGACTACAAGGCAGGTCAGTTCATAACAATTGGAATGAATGTGCCAAGTGAGGG
>CAYOBG010000219.1:0-1677 GCA_964402265.1 uncultured Candidatus Nitrosotenuis sp.
CAGATGTAGTGTTCTTGGACTTGATGATGCCAGGATATGACGGATTTTATGGATTGGAAAAAATCAAGCAAATCTCTCCATCAACTATCATAATAATGATAACTGCAGACATTAGGCCCAGCAGCATTAGCAAATTGCAAAGACTAGGCGCAGACATGATAATCTGCAAGCCTTTTGAAATAGATTCAATTCTTGCCGCAATAAACAGACTTGCCCAATATGAGGTAATCAAAAATGGCGCATAGAATATTGCCATTTAGCCCAATAGGCAAGCTACTAAGCTCATCTGGTACCACATTAAACATGATATTTCTTGGTGTAATGATTGGCGGCGCAGTATTGATCTTGAGCTTGTTGTATTTGATTTATGACGCACAAGTGTTTGGCCCACACACCAACACCAAGACAGACTTGATGCTAGTTAGTATCACATTTACAATAATCCATGTGATTTTGACTGGTGCGTTATTGTATGTGACTAAAAAAATGCGATACGCAAAGGCGTTAATCCAAAAGGAAAAGGAAGAGATTGCCAAAATAGACAAGGCAAAAGACGAATTTGCAGCAATGATTGCGCATGAGCTCAAAAACCCAATGGTTCCAATCCAGTCATATTCAACAATGTTATTGGATGGAAGATTTGGCCAGCTAAGCGACATACAAAAGGAGAAAATGAAGATAATAATTTCAGGGGCCGACTCGATGTTGTTCCTAATCCAGGACATGCTGGATATGCACAAAGCAGAGCTAGGCAAGATGCAGCTAAACTTGGAACATACAGATCTTTGTGAAATAGTGGAAGGTGCAGTGACTAAGACACAGCCACTAGCGGAAAAGCGCGACGTCACAATATACAATGACGTGGATAAATGCGTCAGAATAAGAGCAGACAGGCACAGAATAGAGCAGGTCCTAGTCAACTTGGTCAAAAACGCAGTGGATTTCGTTCCAAAGGGCACAGGCATGATACGAATCGCTGCAAGTATCAAGGAAAGTGACATGATAGTTTCAGTATCAGACAACGGGTGCGGCATTCCAAAGGACAAGGTTGATTCCCTCTTTAGAAAGTTCTACCAGATTAGCACCTCACAGAACAGAGAGCGAAGCAGCAACGGGCTAGGCCTTGCCATCTGCAAGAACATCATTGAATTGCACGGAGGAAAAATCTGGGCACAAAGCGATGAGGGCAAAGGCACCACCATACTATTCAGGATTCCACTAAAGACAGAGACAAGGAAGAAAAGCATGATGGAGAAGATACTATGAGTGCGACATTTGCCTCAGCCCACAAAGAGGAAACAAACTATCTTTGTGTGATGTGTGAGTATTGCAAGAAAAGCATGACACTTGATGAGCATTCAGTAATACTTGGTTCCAAGTGGTACCATGCAGAATGCTTTGGTGTAAAACCGGAGGGCCAATGAAAATGGCACTAGAATACAAGTACAAGGTGGCATTTCAAAAAGAGTGCAACCAGCTATCCCAGATGGTAATTGGTAGCCTGCAAAAACTGGCAACAAACCCTACTGATGTAATAGAGCTGCGCAAGATGGTACAGGCAGCTGATACCATAATGGGCAATGCGCGCTTTCTCAAAGATGTAGATCTTGAAAGGCACGCAGCACAAATTGTAAAATCATTTGGCAGTATAACCGATATTCGAACCAAGATTGATCA
>CAYOBG010000220.1:0-1628 GCA_964402265.1 uncultured Candidatus Nitrosotenuis sp.
AGAAAGGCCATATCGGAATTAGCGAAGAAATCCGACTCTTGTTTGGAGCTGCGCCACACAAAATGGACGTAGAGATTTCTGCTTTTCCTAAATCCTTACAATTTATTCGAAACAAGCTTGAAGGAAGAAAACTTCCCAAGGATGAAATTTATGAAATTGTAAAAGGTGTAGTTGACGGCACCCTAAATGAGAGCGAGATTGCATCATTTGTTACCGCACTCCATATTCGCGGCCTGGATTTGGATGAGGCAACTAGTCTTTCACAGTCCATGTTTGAAACTGGAAAGCATTTGGATCTTCGAAATAAAGTCATAGTTGACAAGCACAGTATTGGCGGAGTGCCAGGGGATAAGACCACACTTTTGGTCGTACCAATTGTTGCAGCAGCTGGTCTTGTCATACCAAAGACATCGTCAAGGGCGATCACATCTGCGTCAGGAACTGCAGACAGAGCAGAGTCCTTGATGCCAGTGGACCTATCAAGTAGCGAGATGAAAAGCGTAATCAAAAAAACAAGTGGGTGTTTGGTGTGGGGTGGGGCACTAGAGCTTGCACCTGCAGATGATATTTTTGTCAGAACTGAATATTCCTTGTACATTGATCCGTTGCTATTGCCTTCCATAATGAGTAAGAAAAAGGCGGTTGGTGCTACCCACGTCATCTTGGACATACCAACAGGACGTGGGGCAAAGGTAAAGACGATCAATGAAGCAGATTATCTGGCAAAGGACCTAATTGAGCTTGGCAGGCGTCTCAAAATGCACACGCATTGTGTTGTGTCATATGGAGAGCAGCCAGTAGGACATACTGTAGGTCCAGCACTTGAAGCGAAAGAGGCACTCGAGGTTCTAATGAATGAAGCAAATGTGCCAGATTTACTAGACAAAGCATGCAGAATTGCAGGCGCAATATTTGAGATTACTGGGCGCAAAAACGGATATTCGATGGCGCAGGAAATAGTCAGGTCAGGTAGAGCAGAGGCGAAGCTTCGACAGATCATAGCAGCCCAAGGCGGAAAATCAAACATAAAGCCAAAAGATATCCCAATTGGCGAAGACACTATCAGACTCAAGGCAAAAAATGACGGAAAGCTTCTCTGGATTAACAACTCCAACATCGTAGAAATCGCAAGGATGGCAGGTGCTCCAAAAGACAAGGGTGCCGGAATTGTTTTTAACAAAAAAATCGGCGACAATGTCTCAAAAGATGATGTAATTTTTACAGTTTATGCGGAAAAGTCACGCAAGCTAACCAGAACTCAGGATTTGCTTGCAGGCCTAAATCCAGTAGGAATCGGAAAGAGAACCGACATGATAATCCATACAGTCAAAGAAATACCGGATCTCAAGCGTATCTTTACTCTTGAGAGATAGTCATATTGCATCGGCCAAAATATCTGAAACATCGACTAGAGAGTTTTTGCCCGGAATTGTATTAGTGCAGACTATTTTTTTAATGCCAGCTTGTCTTGCCTGTTTTTCTGCATCATTTACTAGTATTCCATGAGTGCAACAAGCAAAAATTTCACCACAGTTTTGATCCTGTAGATATTGCGCCGCTTTGATCATACTGTTTCCTGTGCTTATCATATCATCAACTAGTATGATATCGCGCCTCAAGAGATCTGT
>CAYOBG010000221.1:0-1601 GCA_964402265.1 uncultured Candidatus Nitrosotenuis sp.
CTGGTGCATATACTGTGGCGAGACACCATTAATCCCAAGGGCATTGCTAGTTGACCTTGATCCGAGGGCTGCAAATCTGATTTTACAATCATATCCTGACTTGTTCGCACTGCGAGACAAGCACGTAATTCATGGAGCAGGAGGCGCTGCAAGAAATTGGGCAGAAGGCCGTTCTAGATTCAAAAACGAAATAACCCAAAAATGGGACTTTACAAAACAACTATCTGCATTATCTCCAGAACCCGTCCGAGGCTACACAATACCGTTTGCCATGGGTGGGGGAACTGGAAGCTCATTTGCCTGCTCATTTATTGAATTCATCCGAAGCAACACAAAAGAACATGCGACCATTGCAACACTTGGGCTCTTGCCAGAGTTTGGATGGGATCCAGTCATACTGGAGGCAGCTGCAATTAATATTGTGATGAATTTGGAATACCAGATCAAGTTTTCAGATTGCTCTATTTTGTTTTCAAACAAGCGACTCAGAGAGGTAGCACACAAGTATGAAAAACGTGTAGAGAAAATCCCATCCATAATTGATGATCTTCCAAAAGAACATGAAGTTGGATGGAAAGACTACAAGGGCATGAATCTCATTGCGGCAAATGCGATATCCATGTTCATTTCATCCTTTGCAAGAGAAACTGAATGGGATATGTCAAATTACAGAACATGGCTTGCAACAAAGAGACCAAAGTTTGCCATACCTTGGGTGATTCCAATCTTACCTGATGAGGATCAGTGGAGCCTTAACACACTTGCTGGCAACAAGCACAACACAATGGATAGTATTATTGATAATATCAACAAAAAGCAAGATGCCATACTATTCGATATCGACGAGACTGACATTCGAAATCATGGGGGACCAAAAGACTCTTGCTGTGCACTAGTCAAGGTAAAGGGCGAATTTGACATCAAGGAAAGAGAAATACTCAAGCGACTAATCAAGGAACGATTCAACATCGAAGATTCCAGAATGATATTTGTCAAGATTCCAATCATGGACAAAGAGCAGGCAAATGTCACCATTCTGGTAAATACAAAAGCAATAGGACCAAAGATACTTGAAGTTGCAAGGGAGGCAGAGGAATCCTGGGATGCATACAAAGAAGAATATGGTAAGTGGGGCCTCACAACTGAAGATTTCAAGCAATCCCTCATGGATGTTGTCCACCAGTTCAGTAGCTAGGACTAAAAATGTCTGATTTTACCTTTCTTGAAGAACTGGCGCGCCAAATCAAGGCAAATCGCAACTATCTGAACCAGCTCGAAGAAGAACTAAAGATAATCAACATGAAGCTGCATGAAATACCGTTAAAGAAGCCAACCGAATCTGCATTTGCAAAAATGATAGGCGTGGAATATGATGATCAGCAGGCAAATCTTGAAAAGACAAAGACAAACCTGGAGGCAAAAAAAGAAGAGCTCACAAACTCTGTCAAAAACGACACTGCAAAATTCATCAACGACATGACCTCACCAGAACTAGTCATACCTTTAGACCCCAAGCCCACATTCAAGGATGGCCGAGTCCAGTTCCAGTACAAAAACGCAACAAAATTCCACAACCTATTTGACTTTTTATCCGAATTACT
>CAYOBG010000222.1:0-1599 GCA_964402265.1 uncultured Candidatus Nitrosotenuis sp.
GCAACAAGTGCACTGAGCAACTTTATCCTAAACAAAAAGTGGACATTCAAAGAAAAAGTTTGGTCATAGATCCGCAATTATTTCATAAAACTCAAATACCGACCCAGTCAACTGCAAATCGATGATGGATCCAATCTTCATCATAGCTATAGTATTTTTGTTCGTAGGCAGTGCCTTTGCGGGCTTTGTCGTATATCACAAAGAGACTGTCATGAGGCCGCTTGAAATCGAGGAAAAGGAGCAAATTGAAACCCTGAGCTGCGACGATCTCAAGATAAAGCACGAAGGGGCTCAATACTGGTCTTTTACAAACTGGAAATTAGCTAATGTCAAAATATGTTCATGTCCAAACCCACCACCACAATGTACTGGCGGCGGAGGACACTGACCTTTCTGAAACCAAAACAATGTTTGAGAATTTTTTCTCTGTTTCCAAAGCACCAGAATTTCCGGATTTTGACTGGATAAACACCGACTCTAAAATATCATTATCAAAGCTAAAGGGACATGTTGTGGTCTTGGATTTTTGGACCTATTGTTGTATTAACTGCATGCATACCTTACCCGTACTTGCAAGCCTTGAGAAAAAATATCATGACAAGCCAGTCGTGTTCATCGGAGTGCACTCTGGCAAGTTTTTCACAGAACAAGAAACCAAAAACGTCCAATCTGCGGTTGCGCGATATGAAATAGAGCATCCAGTTATAGTAGATAGGAAAATGCAGATCTGGCAAAGTTTTGGGGTAAATGCGTGGCCCACCATCATAGTGTTAGATCCAAATGGAAATGTGGTGTACAGACAGCCTGGTGAGGGACAAGAGCAGGTAATTGATGATACCATAGATGTTTTGCTGCAAAAACATGCCCAAAAGGGAACGCTGACAAAGGAACTCATTGGCATTAAAAATTCAACACCTGCACAAAAACACACACTGTCATTTCCAGGAAAACTCTCAATATCAAAGTCTGGCAAAATAGCAATTAGTGATTCAAACCATAACCGAATTCTGGTAGTGGACACTTTTGGCAACATTATCCATACAATAGGAAGTGGAAAGATTGGTCTTGCAGACGGCAGTTTTGATTCAGCGAAATTTTTCAGGCCTCAAGGAGTTGCATGGAATGGGGACGTGCTTTTTGTAGCAGACACTGAAAATCACGCACTGCGCAAAATTGACTTTGCGCAAAACGTAGTTAGTACAGTTGCAGGAACTGGTAAACAGGGCCCGTGGAGGTCACTTGGTGGAAAAGGTATTGCAACATCAATTAGTTCACCTTGGGATGTTGCATGCAAGGAGGATGTGATTTACGTTGCAATGGCGGGAAACCACCAAATCTGGACCTATGATGTAAGATCAGAAATGATTTTGCCTTTTGCCGGAACAGGACAAGAAGACATCATAGACGGTACAACAAAAACTGCACAGCTTGCACAACCAAGTGGCCTGTACCTATATGAGAATACATTGTATTTTGCAGACAGCGAGGTTTCTGCGATAAGGCAGATTGATCTGGCAGAAAATGTGGTAACCTCAATTGTAGGCCATGGCTTGTTTGAATTCGGACACGAAGATGGAAGTGTTGACTCTGCATTATTCC
>CAYOBG010000223.1:0-1589 GCA_964402265.1 uncultured Candidatus Nitrosotenuis sp.
TTTCCATTGCCTTTGTGTGGATTTTCTGGATTGGTGCAATGTATCCGCATACTAGTCCAACATTTGCATAATGATCCTTGATTGCATCGGCATTTGGTGCCTCCAATATGCAACATAATTCTTCTACTTTATGATCATAGAATATTTCTGTAGTAGAGACTTCAAACTCGTTCATCTCCCGATTCACAGTATCAATTATCCTTTCCAGTCCAGTCTCGGTAATTCTGTGTCTTGCAATGAATTCCGGCACAACTTGTGTTTATGCGAAATTTGTTAAGTAAATTTAGATTGTTGAATCAGACAAACAACCCAAGCCAGACTAGAAATAGGTGGTAAATTGGGCTGTTTCCACGCAATTGGGAAGGATGAATCCTAAAAGTCAGATATTTTCGTCTAGGAATCGCTCATACTGCGATAGTTCCTCAATGGTTCGAATTCTCCCATTTGTTATTTCAATTAGCCTTTTTTTGTAGGATAGATCTATTCTGGTTCTGCGTTCTAGCTGCTCAATTACCCTTCGTGTCAGATATTTTCCTTTTCTATCGGAATCAAACAGTATGATCAGGTTCTTGTGGACTGAAACCGAGTCTGCAAATTTTGTGATTCCACCAAAACTGTGAAACTCTAGAATTTGTTGCTCATAGCCCAGGTTCTTTAGCGCGGCAGAATCACGCTTTCCCTCAACTACTACGGTACTTTCTTGTGCGGAGTTTAATTCCACAATAAAGTTTCGTAGCTCAGAAATCTCACCATGAGAAATCTCCACGAAAATCAGATACTCGTACAGCTTAATTTGTGTTTGACAAAATAATAATGACAAAAAACTGGACAAATTCTTCTTGTCCTAATATAGGATTTTCTGGATCTTTTCTACGCAACTGTTTTAATAATTTACGAGTATTTTCTATCAAGAATCCCCAAAAGGTGACTCAAAAGGTCACTGTGCCAGCCAAAGGTCTTGGGAGCGCTTTTTTTGCTCCCAAGATACTAGCATTTTTCAAAATTGTTTGTTCATTTTGATTTTGCACACAGATTAATCATAATTTGGCCCCAGTTGGTATAATGGCAAAAACCCTCATCTTTGATGGTAAGAACCTAGATGTGAGAAGACTAGCAACTAGAATTCAGACGTATCTGGCAGAGCATCACTTTGAGGTTGCATTCTCTGAGGACAAGACTGCGCCAATGTCGGTGTTTTTCATCCAGGCAAAAAAGAAAGGGCCATTACGAACGGCAACTGGCACTAGGCGCAGCACAGATATTACAATTCGCGGCGTACCGGATGATTTTGAGGTAAAGATTGGAACTGGTGAATGGGGCAACAATCTGATAGTTTCTGCTCCGTTATTTGTAATACCTGTAGTTGGGATTGCAGCTACTGCCGCAAGAATGTATTCGGCTAAAAAATTTGAGTCAAGTCTCTGGAAGCACATCAAGGGGCAAATCGAGCTGCTAAAAAATACTGCAAAAGAGGAGAGAAAACCCGTCCACATCAACCAAAACCAGTACAACTGTGACTATATCGAAGGATATCCAGGATGGAAAAACGGAGTAGTTGGCGGCAAGATGATTTTAGAGAAAAAAGACGG
>CAYOBG010000224.1:0-745 GCA_964402265.1 uncultured Candidatus Nitrosotenuis sp.
GGGCTGGATGTTGCAAGCTCCTTTGGTGGTTTTGGTAGCAGTAGGGAAATGATGATGTCTGCGCTAATAGAGCCAGCCATATTTCTTACGATTTTTACCATATCTCTGACATATGGTGGGACAAATCTTTCCACGGTAACCGAGTCCGCTACTCATTTGAGCGTTCTTGCTCCAAGCATAATATTTGCTGCAATCTCGCTATTTGTCATAATTCTTGCCGAAACTGGACGGTTGCCATTTGATAATCCGGCAACCCATCTGGAGCTGACCATGAGGCAACCATTCTAGAATATTCCGGAAAAAGCTTGGCACTCATTGAGTGGTCTCAGTCAATAAAACAAGTGATACTGCTCGGTCTTTTTGTAAATCTCTTCATTCCATTTGGAATGTCCACTAGTGTTTCATTGGCGGTTTTAGGAATTGGGCTGGTAGCTTTTCTTGCCAAAACAATGTTTGTTTCTGCCTTTATTGCATTTATTGAAACCAAAGTTGCAAAGTGGCGACTATTCAGGGTGCCAGACCTGATTGCCATAGCAATTGCAAGTTCTATGGTAGGAGTAATCTTCTTTTATCTAAAGTGATTTATCATGGAACCAGACAACATTCTTCAAATTTCTGCGGCGGTTTTGCTAATTGCCACATTTGCAGTAGTATCTAGGCGAGGGTTCATGGATTGGCTCAACGCATATCGCTATCAATCCATAGTTCTTGCAGGAATTACTGCCCTTATTGCATCAGTTACAGG
>CAYOBG010000224.1:755-1577 GCA_964402265.1 uncultured Candidatus Nitrosotenuis sp.
GATTTGGGAGCTCTACATAGCTGCAGGCCTTACTTTGCTGATAAAGGCAATAATCATACCAAAGGTTCTTTTGCGAATCACTGGAAAGCTGACACTTGAGATCAGAACGGAAATAAGCCCATACATTAGCATTCGCGCATCAGTGCTAATTTCCGCAATGCTAGTAGCCCTGGCATATTTTCTAACACAGCAAATATCACTCAAGGCAGATAATGTGGCAAGCACGTTTCTTCCAGTTTCTGTGTCCTTGTTTTTGATTGGACTGTTTGTGATGATAGTCAGAAAGAAGACCCTCAGTCAGGTTGTAGGATTGTTGATTCTTGAAAACGGCTTGTTCCTCTTTGCTACTGCGCTAACGCATGGGCTTTCCCTAATAATTGAGATTGGCATTTTCGTCGATATTTTAGTCGGAATAATCATTTCGGCAATTCTAATGTCTCGCATCAACTACACCTTTGATAGCCTGAGTGTCGAGAATCTTGAAAGCCTGAGGGACGACTGATGCTAGGACAACAATTTAGCTATGATGGTTTTGTGCTGGTTTTGTTGCTAACGCCAGTAGTCAGCGGAGTTTTGGTTACCCTTTTGCGCAAAAAAAGAGCAATTGAAGTAATTACGGCAACTGCAATGGGCCTAATTCTGGCTCAATGCTTGTTTTTGGTATTTGAGATATCAGACAAGAAGTCAATTTCTGCGTTTGGCGAATTTTTTTATGCAGATGCGGTAAGCGCGTTTATAATTTTGCCAATAGCTGGAGTCGGATTTGTCACATCATTGTATTCGATTAACTATATTGGAAGACAATACGACACAGGAATATTA
>CAYOBG010000225.1:0-1569 GCA_964402265.1 uncultured Candidatus Nitrosotenuis sp.
CTTCATTGTTTTATACAAACAACCAAATGAAAATCTAAACCCAGTTACAATTTCATCAAGCAAAAATAGCGAATTGTTTCTGTGAACAAATTCCTGTATTCCTAAAAGATATTCACTGGTTGCTGGAATGCAACCACCTCCACCAAGAACCGGTTCAATTATCACGCCTGCAAGATCATCTTTTACAGAATTCAGAATTTCCAAAGACTTTGCTAGATCATTGTATGGTAAAGATACGATATGTGATTCATCAACTAATCCCATGCTTTCAGATTCTTCAAAAGGCCAGTTGATGGATTTTAAAAGATCTGAGGTGTATCCATGCCAACCGCCATCAATTTTTGCAATTGTCTTTTTGCCAGTAAATGCGCGAGCAATCCTTACTGCATACATTGTTGCCTCCGTACCAGTTGAGACATAGCGAATCTTTTCAGCAACTGGAACTGCTTTTTGAATTATGTCAGAAAATGAGACAGTCATTTCATTTACGGTTCCATGCATCCAGCACGAAGGCAATTGTCTTTTTACTTGATTAGAGACTGCAGGAGCTGCATGACCTAAGATAAGACTCCAGTGGCCCATCCAATAATCGACGTATCTGTTTCCGTCTATGTCTCTGAGAAATTTGCCTTTTGCAGATCTTGTAACAAACGGATATGGCTCAAAGAATCTGATATTATGACTTACACCATTGACATGAAATTTTTTGGACTTGGCAAAAAGCAAACCGGATTTCTTGGTTTTCTTTTTGTAAATCTCCAAAGCTGTTGACAACACCAAAAAAGCTACTGGCAGATTAATATTAGTGATCGCAAAACCGGGGAAAAAATTGTAAATTTTGGCATGGTTTATATTATTTCCCTTCGATTCAGTTTTTGCATACGTAATAGCAAGGCGGCGCTTGTGATGATTGTTGGAATTGCTCCATTGGGTGATTCACAGGCCTCCAATTACGCATACAAAATGTAGGTTTGACCTAACGGTCTTATCTGAAGTTTGAAGACATGATGTGCATTCCGACCAATTCCCAATAATATACTTCTAAATCAAAAAATAAACGAATCCGGTTGATCCTGCCGGACCTGACTGCTATCGGATTGGTACTAAGCCATGCGAGTCGTTGTAGCAATACAAGGCGGACGGCTCAGTAACACGTAGTCAATCTACCTTATGGACGGGGATAACCTCGGGAAACTGAGAATAATACCCGATAGATCATAATTCCTGGAATGGTTTATGGTCCAAATGATTTATCGCCATAGGATGGGACTGCGGCCTATCAGCTTGTTGGTGGGGTAATGGCCCACCAAGGCTATAACAGGTACGGGCTCTGAGAGGAGAAGCCCGGAGATGGGTACTGAGACACGGACCCAGGCCCTATGGGGCGCAGCAGGCGAGAAACCTTTGCAATGTGCGAAAGCACGACAAGGTTAATCCGAGTGATTCCTGCTAAAGGAATCTTTTGTTAGTCATAAAACCACTGGTGAATAAGGGGTGGGCAAGTTCTGGTGTCAGCCGCCGCGGTAAAACCAGCACCTCGAGTGGTCAGGAGGTTTATTGGGCCTAAAG
>CAYOBG010000226.1:0-1551 GCA_964402265.1 uncultured Candidatus Nitrosotenuis sp.
TAGATTGTACTTTGAGGAGCTCACACTGGAAAGAATACTTGACATTGCGGAATTTGAAAATCCAAAGGGAATAGTCACATCCGTAGGCGGCCAGACTGCAAACAATCTCACGCCAAAGCTTGCAAAGGCCGGAATCAAGCTGTTTGGTACATCCGCAGACGATGTGGATATGGCAGAGGACCGCTCCAAATTTAGCGCAGTGCTGGACAAACTGCACATAAAGCAGCCTAAATGGCAGGCATTTTCCAATTTTGCAGAAGCAAAATCATTTGCAATAAAGGTAGGCTATCCCGTTCTAGTTAGGCCGTCATACGTTTTGTCAGGTGCTGCAATGAAGGTTGTGTGGTCGCAAGAGGAACTATCGCGATATGTTGGCGAGGCCACTACACTATCACCTGACCATCCTGTTGTAATTACAAAATTCATGCTAAACTCGCTAGAAGTCGATGTGGACGGAGTGTCTGATGGAAAAAATGTCTTCATTGGAGCACTAGTCGAACATATTGATGCAGCAGGTGTTCATTCAGGGGACGCAATGATGGTAATACCTCCATGGAGACTATCAAACAAGCAAATTGAAACCATTACAGATTACGCTACTCGAATCGCAAAATCATTTAACATCAAGGGGCCTTTCAATCTGCAATTTCTAATCCACAATGATCAAGTCTATGTGATAGAGCTAAACATTCGGGCATCTCGCTCCATGCCGTTTGTATCAAAGCTAATCAAGACAAATCTAATCACCCTGGCAGCAGGCGCAGTACTAGGAAAAGAGCTGCCAAAGCTTCCGCAGGACAAGTGGAAGAAAACCCACACATATGGAATCAAGATGCCTCAGTTTTCATTTATGCAGCTAGATGGCGCAGATATCGTCCTCGGTGTGGAGATGCAATCAACTGGAGAGGCTGCATGCTTTGGTGATAGTTTCTATGATGCCCTGTCCAAGGGACTGATCTCAGTTGGGTACAATCTGCCAAAGGAGGGCACTGCATTAATTACAATCGGAGGCTCGGAAAACAAGGAAAAACTGCTCCAAACAATGGCAACACTCAAGCACTTGGGATTCAAGATACTTGCAACAGAGCACACTGCAGAATTTCTATCAGAAAAGCAGATTGGAGACGTGCATATAGTTCACAAAATTTCAGAGCCTGAGCGAAAACCAAACATCTCTGATTTGTTATACGAGCGAAAGATAAACTTCATCATAAACATTCCATCGACATCAACTTTGGAAAAATACGTAGGAATGCTACACGACGAATACCAAATCAGAAGAAAGGCAATCGAGCTTGGCATACCCGTTCTTACCACACCTGAGCTTGCCGAGTCCTTTGTCAAAACTCTAGAGTGGATGCACCACAATGAGACCACCAAGAAAGCACTAGAGCCATACGATCCGATCTAAACTCTTGTCCTGATCCTACGGAAAAATCACTAAATTCTTTTTTCATGATAATCAAGCTCAATCTTAAATATTATTTTGACGTATCATACTCCGACGAGAAACCGTCATACCTGCGTCGTAGGCTTGATGGAAAAAGGAAA
>CAYOBG010000227.1:0-1533 GCA_964402265.1 uncultured Candidatus Nitrosotenuis sp.
ATGGGTTGAAGCTTTCAAGTTTTGCAAAATACTGGACCTTGTCATTTGATAATGACTCTAGTTTAACTAAAGGGGTATTGCCGATTCGATTCAGTGTGTCTGCGTCAAGTACGACTTTGGTTGCCAGGAGTTATTTCACCTTTTTTATGGAAAACTCTAGCTCGGAATCCTTTTTGTTCAATGACAAAAGCTCGTGCCCGTTTCGCTTGACCCAGCGAGAAATGTCTTCTTCTGCGTTTGGATCATCAGCTAGAACAGTTAGCATTTCTCCTACCTGCATTCGTTCAATTTCGATCTTGGTTCGAAATACCGGCTCAGGGCAGAACAAACCGCGTGCATCTAGCTTTTTTGTAGTAGCGCTCAATTGTATTTTTCAAAGGTCAATTTGTCATATTAAAAGCTATTTAGCCTTAGTTTTAGCTAAATTCAATTCGTATTCAAAATATTTCAGGGTTTCATCATCATATATGCAAAACTCTACCAGAGACAAACTAGTTTTGTTTTGACGCAGGAACGCATGTGATTGAGTGATTAGAATTTTTGCACACCTGTCTTTTGGGAATCCATAGATCCCAGAAGAAATAGCTGGAATTGAAATACTGGAAAACCCTTCTTGTGATGCCAATGCCAAAATGCTTTGTATTGCTTGCTGCAGTTTTACATCCTCGTCTCCTTGGCCCATTTTTGGGCCAACCGCATGAATGATTTTCTTGCATGATAGGTTGCCTGCGCCAGTCATCACTGCATTGCCCACAGGAACAAAGCCAATCTTGTTGCTTTCTTCCTGAATGATATGGCCGCCCTTGCGAATGATTGCGCCAGCAACTCCTCCACCATGCTGAAGGTAGGAATTTGCGGCGTTTACTATGCAATCAACAGAGCGCTCTGTAATGTCGCCTTGTACGATTTGGATTTTACACTTGTTTACTATTAGCTCCAATATTCAACATAATCAACATAGACAATGTCCTATAATCTTATTAGTTTGAACGGACATTATATTGTGAGATGGGAATAATACGAGTTGGCGGACGAGGAACGTCAAGAAGAATAGCTGAAAAAGAAGAAGACAACTGGTCTGGTTCGCCATTCAAGAAATACAGTGAGCAACAAAAAGAAGCTGCCAAGGACAGATTCATTACAATGGGTCGAGGAACTGCAAAAATAAAGTTCAGCGATGTTGTCAGCACGACTCCAAAATCATCAAAAGGAATGTGGATTGGAACCGGCAGAGGCACTGGCAGAAGAAAGCTAGACTAAAAATAGAAAAAACGGACCTTTATCTAAAAGTCCTGACTCTATTTACTACTTTTTTGTGATCAAATGCAGAAGTTGTCGTGATAAATAGCAGATGATTTCTACCGGCAGGCATCGTTAGTCGTTTTACATTGCCGTATTCAGCTACTACATATTTGCATGGCCCAAGTTTTCGCTCTAGCTTTTTTCGTACCTTCCATGCGCGCGCGGCTGACTGGAGCGACATTTTGCTTTCCTGTTTTGATAGAAGTATTTTGACACGACGTGAGCGCGCAC
>CAYOBG010000228.1:0-1530 GCA_964402265.1 uncultured Candidatus Nitrosotenuis sp.
ACAATAAATGACACCCCAAAGTACACAAGGGCGCCATTAATTGCAATCATGAATATTTTGTAGTATTTTCCTGAAAGAAATTTTGTTCCCCTAGATGAGACTGCAGAGACAAACCCGAGCCATGCATAGTCCATCCATATGTGCAGTCCAAACATTACCAAGATTCCCCAAAACGACCACAACATCATCGCATCAGAGATAAGCTTGATTCCAATTGTAAACCACCACACCAAAAAGAACGGGTTGAGGCCAGTCAGTAAAATTCCTGTCACCAGTGCACCATACTTTGTCTCCTTTATGGTAAGACCTTTTAGAACTGAGCGAATCTGCAATGTGGCAAACGCAAAAATACTCGCAGCACCCAAAATGGCAATCCCAGTTCTAAACTGTGGAAATGACTCTGCAGACAAAACTCCTATTCCTAATAATATCACCAATGGCAGCTCTATGATGGTGTGCCCTACTGCGATTTTTAGGCCGGCAAGCTTTTGCCTCATCCCACTTGATATTGTTGATGCAAAAAGCGGACCTGGTGCCATCACCCCAGATGCAGAAACTATTATGACTGTTGCAAAAAACGCAAAAAATTCCTGCATCTAGCCGTACATGGAGTCACGTAGTGCTCGAGTTTCCTTTTCTGTTTCCTTGAACTGTTTTTCAGCCACCTCTGCCTGCTTTTTCATCATGCTAAGATCACACGAAACGCCAGGCAGAATCTTTGACATTGCCATGCAGAGATCAACACTAGAGTCAAAGTCAGGGCCTGCCTCATCGACATTAACTAAAACAACGATTACGTCCTGATTGTACAGCATTCCCTGGTTTAGCAGCTCACCAGGAATTCCAGGAATTGTACCGTGTTGCAATACTAGCATTCCTGCCTTTTTGATGGTCTCTCGCGCTTTGTTGGTGCTTCCGGCTGCAATTATTTGCTTTTTGTCGCCATCTGACAGCTTCATTGGGGATGAGCTGACAATTAGCGAGCACTTGTGTTTTCTTGCCCAGGATAACATCATTTTTGCAATGGAGCGATGAAATGGCTCGTTTATTGTAAGAAATGAAGAGATCACGCCAACCTTTAGATCAGAGTTCACAAAGATTCGTGTGGCATAGCTTGGCATGCCGTCCTTTAGGATTGATACTGTTGGAAAATCAGACGAATCTACATAGCCTACTAAATCATAGTTGTTCCCATGCATGAGTGATTCACTTGCAATTGCACTGGTAAACCCAACTGAAGGGAATCCGTCAATTAGATATCCGCCATCAATGTTGATTGGCTTTACCTCTTTTACCCATAGCTTCGGAAGCACGTAGTAAGTTGGCAAAAATCACAGATATACTTTGTCTATTTTATCTTGGACAACAACGCGCGATACAGAAATGGTAGAGTTGTCGTAATCTCTGCATGAATGGTAGTCTGCATTGCTTGCTGTGTTACCTTGCCCCAAGAGATTGCCTCACGTACCAGTGCGCCGGAAAGACTACCGTCAAACTCTTGAGCTGTGGTAAGATACACTGCATAGTCTA
>CAYOBG010000229.1:0-1529 GCA_964402265.1 uncultured Candidatus Nitrosotenuis sp.
AGGTTGAGTAATGCAGACTGCAATTTCTGTTGAACAAATTCGCAAGGACTTTCCAATCTTACAAAGAAAGGTGCGCAACGACAAAACTCTAGTATACTTGGATAATGCAGCAACAACACAAAAGCCAATCCAAGTAATTAACGCAATTACTGACTTTTACACAAATCACAATTCCAACATTCATCGTGCAGTACATGCACTAGCAGAGGAGGCAACAGAAGCATACGAGATGACTCGTGACAAAATTGCTCAATTCCTAAACATCAAGGACAGACAAGAGATAGTCTTTGTACGTGGTACAACTGAGGCAATCAACCTAGTAGCATATGCGTGGGGCAGACAGAACATAAACGAAGGCGACATCATAGTTACCACAGAATATGAGCATCATTCCAATATCGTTCCATGGCAGCTATTAACTCAGGAGAAAAAGGGTAAGCTCGAATACATTGGAATTGATGATAATGGAGAGCTGATACTGAGCCAGCTGGACCAATACTTGGCAACAGGCAAGGTAAAGCTAGTCGCAGTAAGCCAAATGTCAAACGTATTAGGAACAATTACCGATGTTGATGCCATAGTTGAGAAATGCAAAAAGGCAGGAGTCCGAGTTCTAATTGACGGTGCACAATCTGTCCCGCACATGAAAGTTGATCTGAGCACACTAGGGTGTGATTTCTTTGCGTTCTCTGGGCACAAAATGCTGGGACCTACAGGCGTTGGGGTGCTATGGGCAAAAAAAGAACTGCTAGAGCAGATGGCACCATTCCACGGAGGAGGAGACATGATTCGCGAGGTCCACAAATATGAGACCACATGGAATGACTTACCATACAAGTTTGAGGCAGGCACACCAAACATTGCAGACGTGATAGGATTTGCAGCAGCAATTGACTATCTGAATAATTTGGGGATGGACTATGTTAGAGCACATGAAGTTGAAATCACAAAATATGCTCTGGACAAACTATCAAAGATAAATGGAATCAAGCTGTATGGAACACCTGATATCTCAAAGCGAGGAGGAGTAATATCATTTAATTTTGCAGACATTCATCCGCATGATCTGGCAACCATAATTGACGAGGATGGAATCGCAATAAGATCTGGCCATCACTGTGCCCAAGTCTTGATGGAGAAACTTGACATTGCGGCAACGTCTCGCGCCAGTTTTTACATTTACAATACAAAGGAAGAAGTAGACGTTTTGATAAACTCTTTAGCAAGGGCAGCGAGGTTGTTTAAGCTATGAGTAGTAACGCAGACATTTACCATGAAATGATTGTGGATTATTCAAGACATCCAAGCAATTTTGGTAAGATTGAAAATCCAACCATAACATACCATGACAGCAATCCATTGTGTGGCGATAGCATTGATATTTTCATGAATGTAGAAGACGACAAGGTCTCTGACATCAAGTTTAGCGGGCGCGGATGCGCAATATGCTTGGCATGCACGTCTGTTTTGACTGAAATAGTAAAGGGCAAAAGCATTGAAGATGTGAGAAAAATCCAGAAAAACGATGT
>CAYOBG010000230.1:0-1506 GCA_964402265.1 uncultured Candidatus Nitrosotenuis sp.
GCAATAACGATGAGCCAGATTTTCTTTAGTCTCTGGATCTCAACTTCTTTTGGGATTAATGCCGGCATCTGTGCCATGACACAACATAGAGAATTTCTATATATAAAACATGAGTTTATTTTTGGCAAAATTTCTTGAAAAAATTATAAAAAAGGCTTTAATCTTTTCGATTAATTTGTTCATACACATCAATAAAACAGGAATTTCACAATCACAAAAAGTGCACTGTTCTATGTTGAACATTGATGTTCAACTATAAGATCATAATTTGTGCGTGAGGATTTAAGTTTCGCTAATGAGTAATAACGGTAAAACATATATCATTCTATGTTTAGTTTGTGATTTAACGGGATAACTATGGTCGACAAGAAATTATTCGTAGTAGCACTCGGAGTGGTTTTAGCACTCGGCACATTTGGTCCAAACTTGGCCCAAATGGTCCAGACAGCTGAAGCACACGGTGTGCAAGCACAACTTCAGAGTCGTTTCGTGAAGATTGAAGACGAGACTTTCAACAGACAATCACTGCAAACCGGTGAAGAACTAGTCGTATCCGGCAAGTTCGTAAGCCTTGTTGAAAGAGACCTAAGAGGATGGAACTCTTTATTCTCAGAGTCCACCAACGCAGGTAACAGATGGGAAATACTCGCAAGAAGCCCACCAGGAAACGTCTTTCAAATTACAGGTAACGCCGTAATCCCATACGAGATTACAGCAAAGGCATTAGAGCCAGGCGTATATCATGTACACACTCAACTCAATGTTGCTCAAGTTGGACCAGGATTAGGCCCAGGACAAACAGTAGTAGTTACTGGCGAGCCAATACTCAAACCAATTCCATACACCAACATCATGTACCAATCAATTATCATTGGCGTTGGCTATGTAATCACATTCGCAACTCGCCCCTGGCAAGTAATCTAAACCAACAAACCCTCTCTCTTTTCATTTTATTACCAAGTCCCAGAGAAACGACTTTATGTAATCTAGGCAAAGTCCGAAGCATGATTTGGCCCGGCATGGGCGATCCTGCCAAGAGAAAAAGCACTTTACGATACCTTTTGATCACAGCGGGAATCGCAATATCTGTAGGCGTGGTAAGTATATTCGTCCAGCAGTGGTTTAACATGGACAACCCACTTCGGGTCTGCATTGACAACATAGAGACTGATTACAAAATTACAGCAACCCTAGAACTGTACGTGGATAAGCAGAAAATTGACATTCCTGCAAACATTGGCAACAATGAAAAATGCAGACATTCCTTGTACACTTTGACAAATGACGGTACGATTCATGCCGCATGGAAGTCTGAATATCCGTTTGAGCTTGGACACTTTTTGTGGACTTGGACTACATATCACGAGAACGGTTTCCCAATGAGGGACATGGATGAAACCAGGACCAAGATCTTTGTAGACGGAAAAGAGTCACCTGACTATATCCGAACACCCCTAGTTGATGGCGCTCACTATCGCGCGGAATTCTTAACAAAGACCTATGATC